>JABEVA010000109.1 GCA_013044065.1 Phycisphaerae bacterium | reverse complement strand
GTGTGTGTTTCAAATGTAAGAGGGCCTACGAACCGCTTGGCGGCCGAAGTCATGGCGACACGCACGGAAAATTTTCCCTGCACCAGACGACTCACCACGTGGCAGACTTTGTATGCGGCAATTCCGCCACATACACATACCAAAATCTTTCCGCCTGAGCTTG
The DNA here is from genome assembly GCA_013044065.1 of Phycisphaerae bacterium. GTDB lineage: Bacteria > Planctomycetota > Phycisphaerae > WQYP01 > WQYP01 > JABEVA01. The sequence goes on along the minus strand of JABEVA010000109.1, from coordinate 5,662 downwards.
GGGCGTTTACCATGGCAATCCCCCGTTGGCGTTACTTGCGGCCCAGCGCCTTTTCCGGAGGCGTGATCCCGGTGTCTTCCAGATCGATGGATATTTTTCCCTGCATAATCTCGTCGATAATCACTTCCAGGTCCGAACGGCCTCGCCGCTCCACCAGCGGTCGAGCCCCTTGGATGAGTTCCTTCCAGCGGTGCTGGATCAACGCACAAAGCTTAAACCGTCCGCCCAATCGCTGGACAATCTCATCGCTTTTGATAGCTTCAATCATGACTTACAACTCCTTTTTTTCTGATGAACATCCTCGCTCGACTGCGGCCCCGTTTTTACCTTCCCGCGGCTTTCAATTTCATGCTCTCTACAAACTCCTTGATCCTTTCGATGGTGTTCTCCACCACCTGATTAACCACCTCCAGGGAATACGCCCCGGATTTTCTGGCCGCCGCGATTTCCATCTTGGCTTGGGCCAGACGGTTGGTGATGGTCGCGGGATCGTCGCGCCCGCGGTTGGTAAGCCTTTGCACCAGCGATTCTTCACTCGGCGGCAAAATCAACACCCCCACCGCCCTGGGAAACATCAATTTAATCTGCGCACCGCCCTGAACATCTATTTCCAGCAGCACCTTTTTTCCGGCATTCAGGCTCTCAATCACCGGGGCTTTGAGAGTGCCATACCAATGGCCGAACACTTGAGCATACTCTAAGAATTCACCTTTTTCAATCCGCTGCGCAAATTCATTCGCATTGATGAAAATATATCGCTTGCCCCATTGATCCTGCGGTTTGCCCAGACGCGTGGTGGCCGAAAGCGCAAATTCCGCCGGCAACTGTGCCGCCAACGCCCGGCAAATTGTGGATTTCCCCACACCGGACGGGCCGGAAATAAAAAGCAATACGCCTTTTTCGTCGGGCGATAGTTGGGATGATTCTGTCATGAACGAAGCTCTGAATTCCGTTATTAGCCGCAGCCCCCTGGAATTTTACGCCGTCGCACTCTTTGCCGCCAACCCACTATCGTTTCGTCCCCCCCACCGCGTCGCTGGCCAAGCCACTCCCGGACAATCCTCCTCGCTGTGCGTCCACGGCCGCTTGCCCTCCCGTCAACCCCCGACTGTGGCCGGAACAAAGCCCCGCAGGTGCCTCATTCGGGTGCGGCCATCAATTGTGGCAAAATCTCCAAAAGTGGTACCAAATTCCCAAATCTAACGGGATTCTTGGGGCCGCGGGTGTCCTCATCCCGATGTCCGTCGGGATGGATCCAAGCAGTCTTTTGCCCCAAAATACCACCGCCGCTCCGTAGACAGCCCTTCGATTTGAACGCCACAATTCATGGCCGCACCCCGTCATTCCACATTTTGTATCTGTTCCTTGATGCGGTCAATGGCGCCTTTAATATCGACAATGGAACGCACAATGCCGCCATCGCCGGCTTTACTGCCGATCGTATTGGCTTCACGCAGCATTTCCTGAGCGATAAAATCGAGCTTGCGGCCGGCTTGAGTTTCATCGCGGCACGTATCAGTAAATTGGCGAAGATGGCCGGCCATGCGCGTTAATTCTTCGCTGATGTCGCAGCGATCAGTAAAAAGCACCACCTCGCGCAGCAGATCGTTATCATGCAGCGACAACTTTGATTCCGCGACCATCTGCATAACTCGGACCCGTAATTTCTCGTGGTATTGCCGGGCCACCAGTGGGGCCTGCGCACGCACATTTTCCAGCGCGGTTTCAATGCGTTGCAGATGCACTTGAAGATCCTCCCAAAGAGCCTGCCCTTCGCGCTGCCGCATCTGTACCAACAAATTCAATGCCTTATCAAAGGTTTCCAGAACCATATCTCTGGCTTGTTGCGTCTGAGCCTCGTTTTGCGGCACCGGCGCACACACCCCCGGCAACGTCAACAGCAGCGCCAGATCAATGCTCGCCATGGACTGGCTGGCCGGAGGCAACAACCGCTGCAGCGAAAGCATGTGCTGAAGATAGGATTCCGCCGCCTGCTGATTCACCGGCGCAGCGCTAAGGGTACCGGGTGTGCGTAGCACCACGGTTACGCCGATGGAACCACGTCCCAGCTTGGCTCGCAACTGCTTTTCAATCTCCACTTCGGTGTCGGCCACTTCGTCGGGAACACGCACCACCGCTTTCAAGAAGCGGTTGTTGACGCTGCGAATTTCAACATGGCAGAAAAAATCGCCCCGTTCAATATTCGCCGATCCGTAACCGGTCATGCTAAGAATCATGGGGACTCCAGAAAACCGCGGTCAGGGCTGCTTCGTCGGCGTCGTGGTCTTCGTTGCCCCCGATGCAGGCTTGGCCGAAGGCGTGGTTACCTGTGGCTGCCCCGGCTTGGGCGTTGGTGAACCTGTACCGATGGGGTGGGTGGCCGGGGGTGCCGCCGCCGGGCTGACCTTGGCCTTGGACGTTTTTGCCGCGGTGTTCGCCGCAGGCTGTTTTTTGGCCGGTGCCGTGGTGGTGGCCGCTATAATGTGCGGCTGCACCTGCCAGTTCAGTACAATGGCCAACAGTAAGAACAAAACAAAAAACACCACCGTGACGCTGGTGAAAACATCGCCGGTCTTGGTTCCAAATGCGGACCCTCCGCCTCCCGCGCCAAAGGCTCCGACCAGGCCTCCGCCGCGGCCCCGTTGAATCAGCACAATCAAAATAAGTAAAATGCTGATCACGGCAAAAACAAATGATAAAAATGTTGTCATAATCCAAAAGCCTTCCATTTTTCTCGTTGTGCGGTGTTACGGGGCGCTCCGGCCGCCCGGTTTCACTCGGCTTTCTTTACTTCATTGGCCGACCGCACCATGGCGATAAATTCTTCCACAATCAAGCTCGCTCCGCCCACGAGCAGTCCGTCGATATCCGGCTGGGCCAAAAGCTCGGCGGCATTGGCCTTTTTTGCCGACCCGCCGTATTGAATCTGAATCCGCTCTGCCCGGTCCGAACCGAAAAGCCGCCGCATCTCGCCGCGGATAAGTGCATGAACCTCCTGGGCCTGCGCTGGTGTGGCCGTCAGGCCGGTGCCGATGGCCCATACAGGTTCATAGGCAATCACCAGATGTCCGGCATCAATGGCTTCGCTTGGCACCTGGGCCAGATCACGAGCTAATTGCTCGCCGACCACGGTCTCGGTGCGGTTCGCCTGCCGCTGCTCGATTGTTTCGCCCACGCACAAAATCGCGGTGAGTCCGGCAAGGATGGCGGCCCGCAATTTTTTATTCACCAGCGGCTCAGTTTCCCCCAGAATGTGGCGGCGTTCGCTGTGGCCCACCAAAACGTATTTCACCCCAACTTCTTTGAGCATCTCCGTGCCAATTTCCCCGGTGAACGCCCCGGGTTTCTCAAAATACACATCCTGCGCTCCCAGGGCCATCGGCGTACTCTGGATGATCTGCCGCACGGCCGTTAAATGCACAAAAGCCGGGATCAGAGCCACCTGTGCGGAAGTGGCCGCCGGAAAATTCTTCTTTAGGCCCGCGGCCAGGTCCACACTCTTAGCCAGGGTAAGGTTCATTTTCCAGTTGCCGGCAATAAATAATTTTCGCATAAAATTTCACCTTTTACTTTGCAACCTTGTTCTTCGTGCCCGCTCCCAGCCGCTCCCAGCCGCTCCATGTCGCTCCAAGTGGTTCCAAAGTGGTTCCATGTGCCACCATCATTCGCCCTCATGCTGGCCGGCTCCCGGCAATTTCGGACTTCCCCTTTTTGTCGGCTGCGGCCTTTGGCACGGCAAAACCATGGCCCAAGATTCCAGCCAACTGCGACAATTCCCCCATCATCTGGCCAAAGGCGTCTGGCAGCAGCGCCTGCGGCCCATCGCACAACGCCTTACTCGGGCAATCATGCACTTCCACCATGACGCCGTCGGCTCCCGCAGCCATCGCCGCTCGGGCCAGCGCCGGCACAAATTCCCGAATGCCGCTGGCATGGCTGGGATCCACAATTACCGGCAGATGGCTTGCCGCCTTCACCACCGGCACCGCCGAGATATCCAAAGTGTAGCGTAATGCGGTTTCAAAGGTCTTGATGCCGCGTTCGCACAGAATCACCTGCCGATTGCCCTGGCTTAGTACATATTCCGCGCTCATCAGCCATTCCTGAATCGATGCCGCCATGCCCCGTTTCAGCACCACCGGCTTACGGGTCTTTCCAACTTCAAAAAGCAGGTTGAAATTCTGCATATTTCTCGCCCCGATCTGAAAAATATCCGTATACTTTTCAATAACCGCCACATGCCGTGTGTCCATAACTTCGGTGATCACCGGCATATTATTTTCACGCCCCGCGTCGCGCAGCCATTTAAGGGCCTCTTCACCATGCCCCTGAAAGCTGTACGGGCTGGTACGCGGTTTGTATGCGCCGCCGCGGAGTACCGTGGCTCCGGAGCCGCTGATGTCCCGCGCAATCTCATGCACCATTTTTTCATTTTCGCACGCGCACGGACCGGCAATTGCCAGGCAACTGCCTCCGCCTATTTGCAGCGTTCGCCCATCGGGGCAGGGAATCTCGAAAACCGAATCAACCGAATGAAACTCGCGGCTGGCCAGCTTGTACGGCTTCATAATGGGCAAAACCTGCTCCACGCCGTTAAGAGAAAGCAGATGTTCCTTATCAATTTTAGCCTCTTCGCCCACCACGCCGATGATGGTGCGGTATTCGCCGCGCGATAGGTGGGCGTGCAGCCCAATGGCCTCAATCTGACCGACAATGTCTTTAATAAGGGCCTCGTCCGCCGCAGGTTTTAAGATCACGATCATGCAATTTTATTCCGCATCCAACGTCAAAATCACCATAGCCCCTTAATTATCCCGGAAACCCCAAAAAATTCCAGCAACCATGGCCACAACGTTAGGATTTTAGGGTGCGGGTGGCCGGATGAAAGCATCCGCCACCTTTCATCGCCCCACCAATCGGGATGGCACCATCGCCCAGCCCGGTCCCGAATGTCCCGACATTCGTCGGCAGACCGTGGCGTCCCGATGAAGGGCCTGTCGATTTAATCGAATTTCTCGCCTCCAATCGGCCTTGGCGCCCAAAAAACGAGGGTGGAAGTGCTGAAAATGACACTAAATCAACAGGCCCTGACTCGGGACTTCCGCCGGGCCAACAAAATCCGAAACTACCATCTGCTCCCGCCGCCGTACCCCAACGGGCACACCTCCGGCTCGGGGCCGCTGGCTCATGATTGACATATCCCCCTCCGATGTGGGATAATACGAAACATGATCGCGGGGTAGAGCAGCCTGGTAGCTCGTCGGGCTCATAACCCGGAGGTCGGGGGTTCGAATCCCTCCCCCGCTATTATTTGGCTAAACAGAGCCGGATAGAGGCTGATTTCAACGCTTTTGGTGTTGGGATCAGCCTTTCTCGTTTTGACGCATCGCCAGACCAGTTCCTTTTCTCCTCCACGGTTCCCTCGGCCAGCAGCCGGTCCAGCTCGCTATACGCTCTTTGTTGAGGGCTGATACAAAATGGGGGGCTGGAACTCGCAGGGGTGTTCTGTGATAATGGATAGTGAAGTAACCCGTAGGGAAGCGGGTTGGGCTGCGGTGTTTAACGATGGAGCGCACGGACGCGACATTTTTATTTTTCTCCCGAGACGGTGGAGGAGATTAGGCGGGACCGTTTCCGACATCCGAATCCCTTGGTGCAAGAG
>JABEVA010000108.1 GCA_013044065.1 Phycisphaerae bacterium | reverse complement strand
GACTTGCTCTACCGCGCGGTGGCATTGACCAATTCCAGTGGCGGCATTGTTGAAGCCTATGATACGGATGCGTATGGCAACACGATCATATTCACAGGCCCGGGGACGGATGGCGTTTGGTTCACCGATGATGATTTGCAATCAAATTATGGCGCGAATGAAATTATCTTCTGCGGTTATCGCTACGATGCGGAGACGCAACTTTATTATGTGCGTAACCGCACGTACAACCCGCCCCTTGGCCGGTGGATTCAAAGGGATCCCATCGGCTACATGGTTGGCACAAACTTGTTTGAATACGTTTACGGCATGCCCACAATTCAGCTTGACCCGGACGGCCTGGGCTTCTGGAACTACATACGATGCCTTTCAGACTGTGTTTCCGGCAACGACCCTATGAACCTTCTCGTAGGCAAGTTGGTGCTGGCTCTTGCAGCCGTACCCCTGCCGAAGGCGTGGTTGGCTGCCGTGGCAGATCGGATGGGGAGCCAGCAGTTGGCGCAAGCCATCCGCAAGACGGTGAGACTCTTTGGTGGCCAGTCCGATTTCATGACAATGCCAAGTGCCTTATCGGCGGCGCTTCGGGCGGGTCCGCGCAGCGCTCTCAGAGCTATCGGACGCATCGCCGTGCCAATCCAGATTACATATGGTCTGATCCTCGCGGATGTCGAAGCCTACTGCGCGGGGTAGTGTGCATGCCACGGGCGCTATAACCAAGCCAAAGACAATATCCTGGAAGGGTTTGCGGGTGCGATCGAACAAACGGCCGAGGAGGCGGCCACTATTGCGCATTCGACAGGTGGTTGGTTGCAGCACCGATTGGGTGATTGAGGCCGGTCCCAATGAAAAGGGTGACGAATGGTGAATGACGCGCTAGGATTCCATAGGGGTGGAGACTCCCACACCGCGCTTGAGCCATTGCGGTGGCCCGAGTGGTTTGATTTGCGCCGGCGCGGCCTCCTGTCACAAATCGCCGCCGAGGTTCCGTTTTTCGGTGAGGTGTCACGTAGCCGCCGTCACGTGGCGCGGCAACTGCAGCGTCGCCCAGCTTCTGTAACAGCCGCTTGGGGGAACGACCCACGGCTCGTGGCTACGGCGTGGGCGATATCGTCGATTCTCGCTTTTTCGCTGGGTTGGCCGAATGACCGTTTTATCCCGGACGATCCGACGATCGTCGTTTTCGGCGGTCTACCGGGTACGGACCTGATTTTCGAGCAGGCGTTCTGCCAGATCGGCGAGGTATTAGGAATACCGATCGGCCAGATTGAGGGGGCGCTTAAAATGCCGACGTTCGGAGAATTTGTTCGTGAGGTCGTCGGCCAAAAATAATGGTGTTGTCGGCTACGTGGTAGCCCATAACGATGCCAAAGGATCGGTGTTCGTAAACAGTTGGGACGCCATAGACCACATGCTGGCTTCGCCAGCGGTTGCGGGTTGCGGGTGCTCGGTTGCGGGAAACAGGCGCGGGAACTTTTATGCGGTAAAATGCGGCCATGACTGAGGCGCAGCAGGGATATCGGGATTTGGTGGTATGGCAGCGAGCGGTGGATTTGGTGCCGAAGGTATACGGACTGCTCAAGCGGTTGCCGGTGGGGGAACGTTACGCCTTGGGCGATCAACTGCGCCGGGCTGTCGTGTCGGTCGCAGCGAATGTGGCCGAGGGACAAGCCCGGCAACACAGGAAGGAATTTCTGCAACATCTCTGGATCGCGCGAGGTTCTTTAGCAGAGACGGAGACACTCTTGGTGGTGGGGCACCGGCTGGGATACTGGCCCGAGCAGGATTTGGAATGTGTTTTAGCGGCAATGGCGGAGGTGCGCCGACCGCTGCAAGGCCTGATCAATCGCATGCAGGCATAGCCGCCAATCTCGCAACCGAGCACCCGCAACTGCCAACCGCTGGCGGGGTATGCGCGCCCGTCACGCCTCACCAGCAGCCAAAATTTCGGACAGAGCTTCAGCGCCGTAAAACATGAATTTATTTTTGCGCGGTCCCTAACCATCAACGTTTGCTAAGAGCATGGAGAATTTGTTGATGCACGCGCGGGGCATTGGCTACCCAGAGCCACACACTTTGGGGCAAGATATCGCCGCCGGTGGCGAAGCCGATGTTGCCGGCTCCCAATATCCGCTGCAGCGGCGTACTCATCAACCGAGCTTCGGTGATGCGACAAAGTCCCACCTGAAAAATTTCCACTTTGGTGGCCCCGCGAAGTACTACAATGCGATGGTTGGTCAGCAGATACAACTGGCTAAGCCAGTTAATCAGGGCGTAAACCCAGCGCACCGCCACGAGAATGCCCGCAACCGACCAGAGCGAGCGCTGATCTAAAAATCGGCCGGCCAAGCCGGTGCGATCTATGAACAAAGCCGCCAGCAGCAGAATCGCCGTCATGCGCAGGCTAAGGGCCGCGACATACCACAACGACGGCCTGACCATCATAATCACAATTTCATTGTCATGGAGCACCTCGGCGTGATTGCGGCGCACCGCCAGACCCACCGCTTCTCCGGAGGCCGTTTGTCCACATCCCTGATAGGCGGTCAGGCCACTGGTGCGGCCCGACGGCAGTCGAGTCCACCGCCTCGGAGGAGCACCAGAACCACGCGCTGTCCATCGGAGAGTCTTCATAGGGTTATGGTACCATACTTTCTCTGACAAAAGAAAGTGCTCGGTGCCAGCGGCAATTGATGGTGGAATGGTTTGTGTTCGGTCAGATGGCAGGTGGCAATGGCGGCGTTGCCGCAGGTGCAGGTTATAATGGTGTTATGAGTATGCACACCGCAACCGGCGATGATCTGGAAATGGGGCGTTGGCAACAGCGCTACGCGGCACCGGAATATGTTTATGGCACGGAGCCAAATTTATTTTTGCGTTCGTTTGCCCACTGGATTCCCGCCGGGGGGCGGGTGCTTTCGGTGGCCGATGGCGAGGGCCGCAACAGTGTGTGGCTGGCCCGCTGCGGTTACCGGGTTGACGCGTTTGACGGTTCTTCCAATGCGGTGGAAAAAGCCCGGCTATTGGCGGCGCGGCACCAGGTGCAGGTGAATTATGCCGTGGAAAATATTCTATTGCGACCTTGGCAAGCCGCCGCCTACGACGGCGTGGCCGCCATTATGATTCAATTTCTCAAGCCCGAGCAGCGCGACCGCGTGTTTGAGTTTATCGAACACACGCTGAAGCCGGGCGGCATTTTGCTGCTGACCGGCTATCGGCCAGAGCAAATTGGCCGGGGCACCGGCGGGCCGTCGCAACCGGAACAGATGTACACGGAAGAAATGCTGCGGCGGAGCTTTGCGGGCATGGAATTACTGCACCTGCAATCGTACGAGGCGCACATTCAGGAAGGCGCGGGCCACCATGGTTTTTCGGCCCTGATTGACCTGGTGGCCCGGCGAGGCGGAGCTACCCAGGCGGGCGATTAAGATTCATTTGAAAGACCGGCGGGTATGGCGGCTGGGCGCGGGTGCCGCCATCAACGTGGAGCCTGACGAGTGGGGCGTTATTGGAGATCCGCCATGGATGAAATAAACTTGACGTTGGAAAATGTTGAATCGGTGGTGCAACATGCTCTGCTGCACCAACCCATCACCGACATGCACACGCATTTGTATCCGCCCACCTTTGGCACGCCTGTGCCCAATAGAGCGGGCCATGTGGACGCCGACGGCCTGATGCTATGGGGGATTGATCAAACGCTGACGTACCATTATCTGGTGGCGGAAGTGTTTCGCGTGGTGCCCGCCACCCAACTGCCGTTTGACACCTTCTGGAAGATGACCGTGGCGCAACAGGCGGATCATATATGGCAGACGCTGTTCATCGAACGCACGCCTATCAGCGAGGCTTGCCGGGGTGTGCTGACGGTGTTGGAACGCCTGGGGCTGGACCCGAACGAAAAATCGCTGGATACGTATCGCCGGTTCTTTAACCAGCAGGATCCGGATGATTACCTGAACCGGGTGATGGAGTTGGCCGGCGTGAATTCCATTACCATGACCAACCCGGTCTTTGACGATAACGAACGCCAGCGCTGGCTTGGCGGTGCCAACCATCCGGTGGATTCCCGTTTTAAGGCTGTGCTGCGCATTGATGCCATTTTGCGTGATTACCCGATGGCGGCGCGGCGGCTGCACGAATGGGGCTACGGGGTGCAACCGCAGCCTGATGCCCGCGGCATTGCCGAAGTCCAGCGGTTTCTGCGTGAATGGCTGGACCGGCAACAGGCCATTTACATGGCCGTGAGCCTGCCGCCCGAATGGACCTACCCCATAAGCCCCGCCGCCGCAGGTTCGGCCGCTACCGCCGCCAACGCCGGGCAAACCATGCTGGAACAAGCGGTGTTGCCGGTTTGCCGGGAACGAAAACTTCCCTTGGGCCTGATGATCGGCGCGCGGTTGAGGGTGCAGGCACAGCTCCGGGAGGCCGGCGACATGGTGGGCCGGGCGGATGTGTTGGCGGTGGTGAATTTGTGTCTGCGGCACCCGGACAACAAATTTTTGGTAACAATGCTTTCCCGGGAAAATCAACATGAACTGTGCGTGGCGGCGCGCAAATTCGGCAACCTGATGATTTTCGGCTGCTGGTGGTTCCTCAACAATCCCAGTCTGATTGAGGAAATTACGCGTATGCGGCTGGAACTGCTGGGCACCAGTTTTATTCCTCAACATTCCGACGCCCGCGTGCTGGATCAGCTTCTTTACAAGTGGCCGCATAGCCGCGAGTGCATCGGGCGGGCTTTGGCGGATAAATACCGGGATCTGCTGGGCACCGGCCTGCGGCTTACCCAGGCGCAGGTACAGCGTGATGCGCGTTTGCTGCTGGTGGAGAATTTTCAGGATTTTCTGTCCCGTTAGACGGCGGTACAATGGCAGCGGTTCATCCGGAGAAGGAATTTTATGCCGCGCATTTTGTTGTCCACCACAAGTTTTCAAGATACACCGGGTCGGCATCATCAGGTGCTGGCGGAAAGCGGCTTTGAGGTGCTACGTGCCCGCGGCCCGCTTAATGAAGCGCAGTTGCTGGAAATACTGGCCGACGGCATTGGTTTCGATGGTTTGCTCAATGGGGACGATTACATTACAGCCCGGGTGATCGACGCGGCGCTGCCGCAGCTGAAGGTCATCGCCAAATATGGCATCGGCCTGGATTCTATCGATGTCGCCCACGCCACCGCGCGCCACCTGCCCGTGCTTTTCACACCGGGTGTCAATGAAACCACGGTGGCTGAGCATACCATCGGTTTGATGATTGCGGTAGCCAAAGGTTTCTGGTTTCATCTGCGGGCGGTGAAGGCGGGGCGGTGGGATCGGCAGACCGGCTGCGAGCTTTGCGGCAAGAGGCTGGGTGTGATCGGGCTGGGGCGCATTTCCAGGGAAGTGGTCAAGAGGATGAGCGGCTTTGGAATGACGTGCATCGGCTGGGGCAATTATTGGGATGAGGATTTTGCCCGGCAGTACCACCTGCAGCGCGTGGCCAGCTGGGAAGAGCTGTTGGCCGCGGCCGATGTGGTATCTTTGCATACCAACGCCACCCCCGCCACGCGCGGGATGATCAACGCCAGGACGCTGGCCCTGATGAAAAGTGGAGCGATTTTGATTAACACGGCCCGCGGCAGTCTGGTGGTGGAGGAAGATGTGGCCGCGGCCTGTCGCTCCGGTAAATTGCGCGGTTATGGGGCTGATGTCATGGCCACCGAACCGATGCAGCATCCGCATATTTTTGAGCTTCTGGACAATGTGATTCTCACGCCGCACATCGGCAGTCGCACCAACGAAAGCGTACAGCGCCAGGGGCTAAGGGCAGTGAATAACCTGGTGAATTTTCTCACGGGAAAGTCGGATTACATTCAGGCCAACCGGTGGTAAGCCGACACCGCGGGTGGATTATGATGATGGGCGCTGTTTGCCATCGGCGGTCGATCAGGTAGCGGGCTCTGTGGTTACATGGCACAAAGCCGCTTAGGGACCGGGCAAAAATAACTTCACCCTTTCCGGCTGGTTCTTTTGGCCGCTGGCTTCGTTGTTCGCACCTTACAGACCCACTGGCGGGGTATGGGCGCCCGTCGCGTCTGGCCAGCAGCCAAAATTTCGGACAGAGCTTCAGCGCCGTAAAACCCGATTTTATTTTTGCCCAGTCCCTTACACCATCGCCTTCACCGCTCAGGGCGAAATCATATAAAACAATGGCCATTACTAATACGACAATATTCACATTTGCGGCATTGGCACGATGGCCTTGCGTATGGTATGACATCGGCGG
>JABEVA010000107.1 GCA_013044065.1 Phycisphaerae bacterium | reverse complement strand
GATAAGAGCCGGTCCATGCGATTCACCCGCGGTTCGATACGTTAATGTAGCCATGCACGGCATGATACCAAATGCTGCGACAGGGCGCAAGGCGCATGAAGTGAGTTGGAGGACCGGGTGACATGAGGCCTCGTATTGCAGCAGAGATTTAGAGATACTCTCAAATCTTATGGAAGGAGGGAAAAAGGCGGCGTAACGTAAATGTAAATTTCAACCGTTACTTTTTTAGTAACTGTTTACCGCTCCGCGGTAAACATTCGCAATAATGGCGCTGGCGCATTTGTCTTTGCTCTGGTATGCTCGCGGTCGCTATGGATGGCGAAGCAAAAATACATCGTAACAAGCTGACTGCAAACGCTGCCGCAGATCGGTCTGTCCGTGCCGCACACTACCGTGATCTGGTCAAACGATTCAACTATTTTATTAAGCGATACGACAAGCTTACGGATGAATTAAGTCACTATCGTTCCCGGTGCTCCCATCTTGAAGGACAACTGCAAGTTATGGGTCCGGAGGTGTATCAGGCTTATCAGAAGATCGACCAGCAACGCAAGCAGTTGGATAAGCTGACGGCGGAAAATATGGCCTTGCGTAAAGAATTGGCGGGCATTAAGGAGAAGCTTAATCAGCAGCCCAAAGTAGTGCCCTCATTTGTAAAAGCCAATGTGCCTAAAGACAAGCCCCGCCAGCGGCCTGGCCGCAAGGTTGGCCATGCGGCAGCCCTTCGTGCCATGCCGGAGCATATTGATGAACATATAGATGTGCCGGTCCCCAGAGATGCCGTCGGGGCGGCGTGCTGCCCCAAGTGCAGTGTCCAGTTGGCAGAAGTGGAAACGCATGACCGTATCGTGGAGGACATCATTCCCTCCAAGGTGGTGACACGTTGCTATCACACGATTAGCGGCTATTGTCCGGGCTGTCGCAAGCGGATAGAGAGCCGGGCACCGGAGCAGCCACCTGCGGTGGATATTCCCCATGGGCAAATCGGCATCAATGCCTTGGTTACCGCAGCCTTGCTGCGCATACAGTATCGCCTGCCCTACCGTTTGGGCACGCAGCTATTGGCGGATCTGCCGGGCGTGACGATATCTCCCGGAGCCGTGACCAAACAGATTCGTCGTATGAGCCATTGGCTGGAGGGCGAATATGACCGCCTACAGGTCTTCCTTCGCTGCGCGCCTGTGGCCCACATGGATGAAACCACCTGGCGGGTTAATGGGATCAATCAATGGCTATGGACTCTCTTGGATGACCGCTATACGCTGTTCCATGTGGATAAAAGCCGGGGGCAGAAGGTCGTGGAGAAATTACTGGGAGAAGTTTTTGGCGGCGTACTGGTAAGTGACTTCTATTGCGGATATTCCAGACTCTCGGCCCGGAAACAGAAATGTCTGGTACATTTATTACGGGAACTCAAGGAAACAGGCATAAAAAGCCCGGCGTTTGGCAAAGGATCATTCTGCCGACGGCTCAAGCGGCTGCTCAAGGAGATGCTGTTACTTAAGAAGAACAAGCCGGCTATGGAAGTTCCAGACTATCAACGCCGTGGTAAGCAGATGGAAGCCCGGCTTCAAGACATAGCCCGGCAGTACTGGCATGAAGCGCATGCGGATCGCCTGGCAGCGCGGCTGCGGAAACACGAAAAGGAACTGACGGTATTCTTGTGGGAAGATGCGGTTGAGGGGACCAACAACGCGGCGGAACGGGCTTTAAGGCCGGCGGTGGTGATGCGCAAGATCACGGGCGGCAGCCGCAGCGAACGCGGAGCCAGAGCCACCGCTGTGCTGATGTCGGTGCTACGCACCGCTCGGCAGCAGAACCGCCCGCTGTTTGAAACCCTCAAGACACTTCTCATGAACGCCTGGGCCGGAAAGAATCCCGGCCTGCTTACCGATGTCCTGCTGGATTCATCCTGAACCCGCCAGCTTCAACCGCGGAGCGGTAAACAGTTACGTGTTTTTGGCAGACATCGGAAATGGGCGTTTTTTCGAGCAGGTGCTCCCGCGGGATGGCCATCTTCTCGGCTCCGCTGTAATGAGGACGTGAACTGGACATAAAACGGTCTCCTTGTTGCGGCACTATTATACCCCTTATGCCGACCGACCGATTCTCCCGTTTCGACTGAAGCAACACAATGGAACCAAAAAGATTGACGCGGCTGTCGGATGCTGCAGGCCGGTGCCGGAGATACCATGGGATGCGTGTTTGACCAGTTCCGCCGCGGCGGAGAAATTACGCCTAGAATAGTTGGCGGCGTTCAAACGAGAGCACTTCCGCAACTGAATAAGTTTTCATTCAGGATTGTGCTTAAGGGGATATTCCGTATGCGTAGCAGGTATTGCTGGAAGCTGGCCGCAGTGGCTTTGGCGGGCCACCGACATCCGCAGAAAATTGGATATTCCATGGTGGGCTTATGTAAACGGGTGCGGGTGTACGCCCCGATGGTGTTGGCCTTGGCTTGGGGCGGGCTGCTTTGCGCGCAAAATCCGTCGCGGGTTCCTGGCCAACCGGCCCCGACGGTGTGTGCGGCCAGCCGGATTCCAGGGGCGACTATACCCGATGGTCTGGGCGTCAACATACACTGGACGAATCCCCGCCCCGGTGAGATGCGCATGCTGGCCGCTACTGGTGTGCGCTGGATTCGCATGGATTTTGCGTGGG
>JABEVA010000106.1 GCA_013044065.1 Phycisphaerae bacterium | reverse complement strand
TCTCCGAGTGGGAACCTGACGAAATCGAAGAGTTCTTCGACCAGTATTTCGAATGGCTTTTTCCAACCACGAATTGACAATCACAGGCCAACATTGGCTTCCGTCGGCCCGCTATCAATGGCAATCGAAACGGAGCAGGTACGGGCGGGGCGTTTGCCGCGGATCAGCCTGATGGCAAAGGCCCCACCGAATATCCGGTGCAACGCCATCCTGGTAATGATCCTCGCGGTAGGGTCCGGGCGCTGCGGGCGGCTGGAGCGCACAGACCTTCTGAAAATAAAGACCATCGGCGGCATACTGCAACGTGGCTCCGGCAGGCCCGACGGGCGAGACCAGCGCCGCCACACCGCTGACACTGGGAAACACGCAAACCTCATGGCCGCCGTCGATCAAGGGATTCCGCAATGATTTAACGTACGGCCCCGCCGGTTGGTCAGCAATCGCCACGCCCATTTTCGTTTCCAACGGGCTAGAGCCCGCAGCCCGGCCTTTGTAATAAAGCCAGTACCGACCATTGCGCACAAGCAGGCATGCATCATCCACACGATGCGAATCGAAAGCATCATTTCTGCCGGGCCGCAACACCGGCTCTGCACCACAACGCTGCCACGGCCCGGGCGGGTTCTCGGCCCAGGCAACACCAATGGCGGTGGGTGTGGCCCGCGAGCCGCCGTTGTCGTTGTCAAACGGCTCGGACACGCCGGTGTAAAAGAGAAAAAATCGACTCTGGGCCACCAGAATGCTGGGCGTGAACACCGCATGTTCATCCCAGGCCCCCTTACCACCGCGGCTCAGGGCTTCGCCCTGCTCATTCCAAACCAAACCGTCCGGGGAGGTTGCATACCATATCGTGGCGGCGTAGCCGGTCTCATCCGTCAGGGATTTACTGTACCAGACAAAGTAGGTGTGCCCTACGCGAATGACCGGGCTTGGATCGCGGCGGGTAACGCCGGGTTCGTAGCCGATGGCCACTCGATAGGAAAAAGAAGCAATGGTTCGTGGAATGATCATCGTCGTCGTGCCATGATTGGTCATCTCTTTGGATCGGAAGATCCAGCAAGATCAGCGGCTCCCGCACCCTTAAATCGCGGCGATTCTACCCTCCGCCCGCTTTCCCGCCTCGCCCAGCAACTTTAGAGTGGCGCACAAACCAACCAATGCGGTAGCTCTCCAGCCCAAGGTAAATAGGAGATTCACACACCTGTTTTCGGGGCAGGACGGTGGCGCAATACCAAAGAGATTAAAGGCCCAAATCTTTCCTCCGTCCGATGATCAAAATATCGCGGTCCATCACCAAACAGCGCTGGTGGTATTGCGCACCGGAACCATGACCGTGTCAAACGGCTGCTGCTGGGGCAGCGCCGGGGTCGTGGTGAAATAGGGGGTAGCACCCTCCCCTATGCCAATCTGATCGTACCAAAGAGTTTGATCGTCGGTCGTGGGCGGTTCAATGACATCCATCGTGAAGATATTATCATGGTGCTGGCCGCAATATGGATTGTTTTCCCATACCACATGGTCATCGCCGAATACCACATTTTCGCCGGTACCGTCATGATTGCCGCAACTAAACACGACCGATCCTGCGCTATCGTCGGCCAAAGGAGTAGAGGTAACTATCCCATTTTGTTTATCAGCGGGTGCCATGTCACACATCAGCGGCTCATTGGCCAAACTGTTATCCATCCACCAATTACCGATCGGTTCCGCACCCGTGGTGGGCGTGGTTTGCCACGGGTAGGCAATGGAATAGCTCTCGCCAACGCCCGTGTAGATGCTGCCGTCGGTCGCGGCCACGGTGGCGGTGACGCAAAAATTGCCGTAGGCTCCGCCGGCACCTGGATTCTTAGGAATATATAACAGCGATGGGGCCAAGGCGATGGGATCAGATGGACATATAAATGTCTGCGGCACGGTATGGCCATCCAATACCAGCAGCCACATGCATGCCAGTGGATTGCCGCAATCATTGGCGACCAAGGCTCCATAACTGCCCGGATAGCCACCACCGTACCAATCTTTAATGACCGTATTGGCGGTTTGGCCCAAGTACCAATAGTACGGATTGCCCGGGAAGTTGTCGAAAAGATAGCCCGGCAGCGGCCCCGGGGTGGCCGGAAATTGCAAGTTGCTCTCCTGAGCGTAAGTGATCATCGCCTGCGCATTGCTGCGCAGGTTGGCAGCGCATACTACCTTGTCCGCGGCTTGCCGCGCAGCGGCCAGGGCTGGCAGCAATATCGCAATTAAAATCGCGATGATGGAAATGACCACCAATAATTCGATCAGGGTGAAACCTGAAATCGCATGTCGTTTCATGACCAATCTCCTTTAGCTGTAAGCCACCGACTACAGTACGTGAAGGTACATCGCCTCCTCCACCGGCTTGCTGCCTGCCCTGGCCGCAACGCCACCTTACCAATTTCCTTCAGTCGCCCACACGTTGGCAGCCGAGGTTGAAACTCCGGCCAGAAACCAACTAACGCCACCGCCAACCCATCGGCGTGGCGTTGATCCTACTCATCTATCCCCCTCCGAATCAGCACGGCCAGCCCCACCACCAACAGTGCAGCCAGCCAAAAATCTTACACCCGTGCCCGCCTGCGTGGCTTCAAAATCAGCAAGCCCAACCCGCCCAAGACCAATAGCGAAATCGCCGTCGGTTCCGGCGTAGCAACCACCACATTGTCAATCAGGAATTGTCCGCCGTCGGCGGCATAGCCGTTATTGAAAGCAGCCACCAGGTTGGCGTAGGCCTGTCCTGGGTGCCGGAAACCCAAACC
>JABEVA010000105.1 GCA_013044065.1 Phycisphaerae bacterium | reverse complement strand
GAAGGTGGTGCCAGAACGCCCTTTTGGCAAGCGTCACGCGTGCTGAATTAAAGGGATGCTGTGGCCACAGAGCCACGGCAAACCTACGGGGTACGGACCATGCGACCGGCCACGGGCCAATCCCCCAAGAGGGAAAAAGCTGCAACGCCGGAAAGAGCTTGGGAGGGAGACGCAAGAACCTCTCTCCAAGGATTTCACCACAGATCCGCCGCACCTTTTTTGGTTCCGGCAAAGCCGGCTTAGATTAAGGGGCATCCTGCGTGCTCGATCAACAAAACACGCTATGACTTCCGGCGAAAAAATCTATACCCAACGCCCAATCGCAGTCACGGGCCTGTCGCCGAACCTTCGCAGTAACGGAGCATTAATGCTTGTGGTTATCCTGGTTACCTGCCGCATCGAATCGCAGCACCACATCAAACACCTGGCCATGGTATCGTTGGGCGATGATCGGCTCTTTAATCATACAAAGCTTGACTGTATCGACGGTGAAGCGGGTGTTAAAGTTGCTTTCCAGTCCGCGGCCCATACCCTCCAGAAACATCAAATCCGCGTCGGCTGCAACCGCATTGCAATACGGAGAAATATTACGCAGGTCAATGAGTGGTGTTCGGCCTCCGGAGCTGCCGGGGATAATCATTTCCGCACCAAGCAAATCGCGTAGAACCGGATCAACCGTCGCCAGTCGCGGCAACAAATCGCACAATTCGCTGCAGGTCAGATCATTGAGCGCTGGCTCTTCATTGGCTAGAAGATGGACCTGGATTTCACGCTTCGCCAGCCAGCGAACCAGCGGTATCACTCCCAAAATAGCATCGCTGCCGGCGTTATCCAAAAAAAATAGGGCCTTTGCATGTCTGTGGCCGTGCAGTAAACGATCCGAAAATTCATCTAAATCATCCACCAGCCAAGGGCGCGAATGGGCCAGATTCGCCCTGATTTTTACAAAATCAGGGGATTCACTGGAAAACCGTGCCGCCGTGGCACTGGCACCCAGATCAAATATATTTCCGGCAAAAACTCCCTCAATCAACAGCAGCAACATCTCAGAATCGGTGCGCGTGTGCTGGTCCAATTCACTGATCAGGTGCGGGTAAATGCCCAGCATTGCGGTATTTTCTCGATCTTTCATGGCCTTAAATGGATCGGGAATATTGTGAGCTTGAAGAATATCTTGACGAATACGCCCAAGCACTTCTAAATTAAGTTCGCCGAGGCGTTCAGGCTTACTGCGGAATTGCTGTAATTCAAGGGCCAGAGCCTGTTTGGCGGCAGCGGCAGCAGGGCGGGCCTGCTCGCCGTAGGTTTCCTCGGACAAGCGGGTGATCAGATCAAAATGACTCAGGAAATGATCCAGCCAATAAGTGCGGAATTCCATGTCCACCAGCATGTCCTGTGTGCATGGGGAATAATGATCCGGATCCGCCAGGAGAATAAATTTGGCCATGGCAACCTTCATCTTGCCCGCCCGTCTACCGTTATTACAATCCGATGACACATGGGCGATGGGCGGTTTTGTTGGTAATCTCACGCGTCATCGATACCGGCATCATTTGGCCAGATCGACTCTTCTGGGGGATTCCACCCCTTGACAGCGACTGGATGGCTGGGCTTGGTTCTCATGACGGACGCGAGCGTTTTTCGGTGGCAGCAGCCAGCATCTCCAAGACAAAATCTACGATTCGGCGATAGGTACGATAGTCCATGGGGCCACCATGTCCGAGCTTCGTTACTTCCAGATACTCTACCTGACGACCCATGGCACGCATCGCGGCGACAAACTTATCGGAATGAGCGGCTTTGCTGACGGCCTTATCCTGCGCACCATGAACAATCAGATAAGGAATGTTCGGCATGTCAGCGGCCAGGTGCAGCGGAGAATGCAACAGCAGCGCCGGCTCGATATCTCCGTAGCTGCTAAAGGCGTGATGCATGGTGCGTGGAAGATCTAACCGTTCGTTATAATGAAATACGGCATCGCAAACCGGCCAGAGGGCTAGACACGCAGTCACCCGGTGGCGGCTGTAGCGGCTATATATCAGTGCGCCATGTCCACCCATGGACCCACCGGTGGCAATCACCGGCGCGCCAGGCGGCAGTTGGTGCCGCAACAACAGGGCATCGACAAGTTCATCGACAAAACGCCGTGTAGATGGATTCATCCATGCCCATGGATCATGAAAAGGCTGCACAACCAATCCGCCGAGATCTGACCATTCCAGATCCATCGGATCGCCACCTGCCTTCATATCCATGCCTCCCAGGCCTGAAAACCGAAGGATAATCCCACGAATGGGGCCTCCCAAAAGGTCTTGCGAGGTCCACGCTACCAGATCAAGGAGTTTATCTTCCATCTCTGTTAAAGCCTTGCAAAGTCTATGCGCATTATGGCACCCATATCAACTTGGTACCAAAACACCGATGATTTTACTTAGAAGAATATCTCAGGTGCCAGCGCAAAACTCTCCTCGATGGTCACCGTAAGCCCAGGTCCAACAATGGTGCAAAGCGGACCCAAGAGCCTACCCGGCAAGAACACCGGCCTCGGCGGAGGATCCCGGCTCTGGATCTACAGAAACCTTGCGATTGGAGGCAAATTTCACCCGACCTCCCGCAAGAGCAAACAGTGAATCATCGCGACCTAGACCGACGTTTTTACCCGCCTTGAATTTGGTTCCACGTTGCCGGACAATGATTGATCCGGTGGTGACTAATTCGCCCGCGTAGACTTTAATTCCCAGATATTTTGGATTGCTGTCACGACCGTTATGGGTGGAGCCTTGTCCCTTCTTATGAGCCATGATAAACCTCTAAGCTAACTGATCTTTTCCAGTGGCACAACATCGAAATAAGCAGTACCGCCTATTCCCGCCAACAAACTGGCCTTAGTATACCCGTTTCATTGATTCGTTGCCAGCCTCGATAAGATATCTCGTATGCGAGGGCGGCGCAAGGGTCGCTGGTCCAGATCAGCAGATAAAATGTGGGAGGTAGTGAACGAAGCAAAATCGGACAGGCGGTAGGAGCCTATTATCGGCAGCACGAATGCGGCACGCTGCGGCCATACTCAGCGTTCTCTCCGTTTCGCCTTGCGCCTGCCTCCCGAAGCGATCGGGAATAACCGCATGGCGTCAATAGTGGCGGGATAGCCGTGTTAAAACCTTTAGGTATCAAGACCGGGTACAAGGGCACCGCGCCAGTAGTCGTGCTGAAGTCGCGGCGGGTAACCTCCGCGTTGCTTTAGGTGGGGTGACATTCCTTATGGCTACCTGACTCCCGTAACGCCCGGGGTCCAGTAAACTTGGCCTTGTTGGTATGCGCCCAAATCAGGGCGGCGACCATGCACGAGCGGGGTAATCCCCGCAACCCTTCGGCCAGCATGAAACGCCGGAGCACCAAGCCGGAGCCGAAAATTATCTCGTGCTGGAGCCACCAGTTGCCGCCGCGGGCTTTTCCCGAGATAAAGGTTATTAATACTCTGATAATGGACGCCAATAGGCCAATGCTTTTGGCCGGCAGGCCGCAGAGAAACATATATACGAGCACCGACTGGAAGACAATTAAAAAGAGTGTTGTTGACGATAAGCTCATTGGCGCATGGACCATTAATACGTACGCCAGCATCCCCTGGACAGTTCCATATCACATTGTGGTCCACGATGAAATTGCGGCAGCCATTGTCCAAATATATTCCAGGATTAGGCCCGGAATTGTAATTGCCATGAATCCAGTTGAAGGCGATTCTGGTTTCATCGCCATTGGTACCCCAGGCATAAATGATGCCCAGATCCCGACAGAGCAGGCCGGCATGATAAAAATTGTTAAATTCAACCACATCATGGTGGGGCTGTCTAAATTGGAGAAGGTCTCGGCCGGCGTTAAATACCGTGTTAAACAGAATACGGTTGTCGCGACCGGTGAGAATCTGCAATGGAGAGGCGTAGGTACCGGAATAATCTATATTCCGAATAACATTGCGGATGACAAGATTGTAATTTCCCTGAAGCACGATGCCATCTCCGGCCGACCAGGCAATCCGGCAATGTTCAACCACGTTATAGTTTCCGGTGACCACAATACCACAAGGCCGCACGCCCACCCGCTTTGAAACGGCTTTGCGGTGCCCAGCTGGCGGAAGGTATTGGCCGAGGTATCGGCACCGACAATGACTTAAAACACAATGGTCGCCCAGTATACGTATTGCCCCTCCATGGAAGGCCAAGCCGTGAATGACCACCCAGGATCTTCGCCGGATATCCACACACCATGCGTGCTTCTGAATGGCGATACGGTATTGGGCCGGCGTTTGTCCCGGAGCCATTCCCAGGTACAATCGGCCAGTGCGATACACCCACTGGGTAGGCTGGCCCAAAAATCGTCGAAGACCCAGAAGGTAGCCATGGCCGCGTCCCGCAAACCACCAATGCGTGCGATTGGCAAGTCTCAAGATTCCAGTACGACTCGACGCTTTTACCAAAGCCGTTTGCACAGACCAGGCAACGCCAACTCGACCAACAAAACGTGCTCCGCGAAAATAATTGTGGCGGTGGCCTGCAAACTGCGGGGCGGACATCCGTCGGGAGGTGGAAAAGTAACCATGCCGACTCTTGGCGGGCACCGTTATCAGAGCTGCCCCCGGCTGAAAGGGTGTAGATACGACCTGCCGGGGGTAACGGGCGGGTAAAATCATACGTCCATTGAGAAACACTTGAGGCAATCGAATATGCGGTGTGTGCGGTACTGGAGCTGAGTAGATATGGCCCTGGTACCACTGCCAGCCACTGATGGGACCGGCTGCGTCAATCACGACATGGGCGTGGCGATATGGCTCAAACGTAATGGGCTCACCGGCAAGGCCGGAACGGTCGACCCTCAAGGTCTGATGGTAAACACCCGCGAGGATACGGCAGATATCGCCCGGTCCCATTTGCCGGGCGGCGGTCGCCAAGGTGCGTAAAGGTCGGCTGATACTCAAGCCGGAATTGTTGTCGTTGCCGTGTTTCGATAGGTAAAAGACTCGTCCCACAGCCGAAGTTTCCGACCTGAACACAACCACCATGACCAGCACCATGAGAAATATGATCCGACTGCATGTCCGCCGGCTTGTTCCTGGCTTAGAACTTTGTTGGATCATCGAGTTCCCTTTGGAATTGTTGCAGGGTACGCCAAAGCTTTTTGCGTACAGTGGCGTGCCGGGCCGAGACGTTAAGATTGGTGGTCTCCCATGGGTCGCGTTGGAGGTCAAAAAGCTGGAGCACATCCACATGGGGATAATAAATCAATTTGTGCTGACGGGTTCGCACCGATCGCTGAAAATCGCGGTAGCGACAGAACACGGCGCGATATATTTCCCGCGGCGGGCCATGAAGTAACTCGACCAAACTTGGAAACTCCACTGTGGTTGGTATGGGAAGACCAAGCAACTCATGCACCGTGGGGAAAATACTGTGTTGATACACCGGCACATCCACTATTTTTCCAGCGGGAATATGGGGGCCGCGGATAATCAGTGGTATCCGCACACTGCAATCATAAAGATTTTGCTTGCCCATCAGGCCATGCTCGCCCACGGCCAGGCCGTGATCGGAAGTAAAGATGACGATGGTATTGGCCGTGTGGCCGGACTTTTCCAGAGCCGCAAGCACGCGTCCCACCGCTGTATCCAACTGCGTTACGGCAGCATAGTATTCTGCAAGATGCAACCCCACCGCCTCCGGCGTGCGCGGAAACGGTGCCAGCAGTTCGTCGCGGATGTGAAAGTCTCCCTGATCAAACGGATGACAGGGCAGGAAATTGGGAGGTAGTACCTGCTGGCGTTGCGGATATAGATTCACATATTTTCTTTCCGCCTGACGTGGATCGTGCGGCATGTGAAAGCCCACGTATAAACAGAATGGCTCACGGGCATTGCCCCTTGCCCTTAAAAATTCCTCCGCCGCCATAGCCCATACCAAGGCCGAATGGGCGATTTTATCGGGTCCGTGGCCCAGATATTGGCGTACGTTAATCCAGTTTCCTTTTTGGCTTTTATCCCATGGCTTCCAACGGTTGCCCGGACTTGGGCGGTGATAAGCGGGGCCATTGACAGGGCTGGACTCAAACATTCCGGCCGGTCCCAGAGGCCCAAAAGTGCGAAAGGACCGCCTTAAGCTCGCTTGTGACAGGTGCCATTTACCGATAAGGTGCGTATGGTAGCCGGCTTGAGTCAACGCTTGCGGCCACATGAGCACATCGTCGCCCGCGGATTCGGCATGAAATGCCGTCAGGCCAGTATGCATCATTGTGCGACTGGCAATACAGATTGCCGGCGTCCAGGACCCCTGATGGAATGCGTGGGTAAAGGCACAACCACCGGCGACCAGATGATTGAGGTTGGGCGTATGCACTCGTCGGTTGTGCAAGGCTCCAACGGCGCGGTAAGTCATGTCATCGGCAATCATCAAGACGATGTTGGGTTGACCGCCGAACGAACTCGGTGCCACCCGCTTTGGCGATACATGTGTTTTTTTCATACTATATTCCGAATTATGGACCGGGCAAAATCAACTTCACGTCGCAAAGGATGAAATGGCCTTTTGCCTAAGCCATCCATGGTGTCTAAAGCCGATCATGAAAGCCCCCGGCGCTCCATAGCAGTGCGTTTCAATGGCCAAATGACTTGATTATTTATAGTGGAAAATTGATTTGACAGCAAGCCCGAGTAGATGTAATATACTTGCATGGAATAATAATGGAACAAAGGCAATGGCTTAAAAGATACTCTGCAGAAGGATGTGGATATACATGGGTAATGCTACTATTTTGGAAGTAGCCCAGGCTGCGGGCGTGGGTATCGGCACAGTTTCACGGGTCATTAATCATTTGGACACGGTCAAGTCAGCCACGGCAGAGGCCGTTCATAAGGCCATGGCCGATCTGGGATACACTCCACCAGCACCGGAAAAGCGCCGGGGGAGACGGATCGGCCAGACCTACCCACGAAAAGTCGCTGCCAATTTATTACTATTGATTGTCGGTGAGCAGGGTCTGCGATGGATGTTAAGTATGGCTCCAATTTATTCCGCGGTGATTGATGGTATCGAGAAGGGGGCGGCGGCGCACGGCATGAATATGCTGGTGCGACAGACCGCCACCTGGAATGAGCTTACGACGGTGGTGGAAGACAATACCGCCCGCGGGGCCATTCTTTTTGGTTCGCATGAGCCTTTGGGTATTCCACCAAGCGTTCTGCAGAGAAAGCCGGCCATCTGGGTGATGGGTAGCCCGGAAAATTTCTCCGGAGACCATGTGCAGCCGGACCATACTAAAATCGGTGTTTTGGCGGCGCAATATCTGCGCCGGCGCAAACACCTGCGCTGTGCGTATCTGGGTTCCGGGGAAGGCACGCCCAGGTTTCACATCGGCTATCGAGCGACCGGCTTTCGCTGGGCTATGGAAAATGCGGGCGGTAGCGTGGATCTGCTGCTGAACCCGGCTATTGTTATCAACGATAAGGAACACAACGCTCCCAACGAACCACTTATCGCCAAGTTGCTCCAGCGGCTGGTTGGCCTGAAGCCTCGGCCGTCGGCGCTGATGCTGGAGGCGGATATGCTGGCACCAGTTACGTATCGACTGCTTCAGTCGAACGGTGTAATCCCGCAAAAGGATATCACCATCGTTACCTGCAACAATGAACAGCCTTATTTGCTGTCTTTGCACCCGCGGCCGGTGGTGATTGATTTGCAGGCGCAAGCGATTGGCAAACGGGCGGTGGACCAATTGTTGTGGCGCAGCGAAAATCCGCGGGAGCCGTCGGTGCGGGTCATGGTGGAGCCTGCGCTGGTGGAACCGGGGGTGAATGGTAGCGGGATGCCCATCGGACGGCACAATCAAAACTAGGGCCAGGACCGGTGCGCCGGAACACGCCGTCACCAAATAGCCACTCAAGATATGGGAAATGTTCATGCTGCTGCATCAAGACGTCGGCTTTCACAATGTGACGCAACTCGGGCCTGCTGATGGAGGAGGCTTGTATCTACAACGTTTCCCGGACCCGGTACGTAGTAAATTGATTCCCTTGGGGCGTATGGTTTCTGCGGAGTCTTCCGGAGTAGAGTTGCGATTTGTGACCGATTCGCCAAACTTTTGTCTGGCCGTGAGCAGCCGCCCATCGGTTTTGTCCCCTTTCGAGACGCACCTGCAGGATATGTCTATTTTCCGGGGAGCATTCGTGCATTCGCATCATCGGTTGGACCCAGGAAAGATCAACCGCATTAACGTGGTAAACATTGGCAATGTAGAAAAGTTCAATGAAATTGAGGAATCACACCGCACGGCCTGCGGATTTTCCTGGAGGGTCTGGCGCATCTTGTTCGGGCGATATCCGGCGATCTATTTGGGATTGGATACGTATGGCGCACCGCGGCGCCCGCCGCTTGCGACAGAGGTGCCGACACGCCGCTGGCTGGCCTACGGCTCGTCGATTACCCATGGCGGTTCGGCTACGCTGCATCACGGGGCCTACATTTACCATGCGGCTCGTATTGCCGGGCTGGATGTGCTCAATCAGGGCCTGTCCGGTTCCTGCCAGTGCGAAGCGCATATGGCGGACTATTTTGCCGCACGCAGCGACTGGGATATTATCACGCTGGAAATAGGCGTGAATCTGCGACCTTCCACAAGCCCGCAGGAGTATTTCCGGCGGGTCAGCTATATGCTGGAGAAGCTGCGGCAGACGCATCCTAATGCGCCTATTGTTCTGCTGACCATTTTTCCGAACGCTACGTCGGCCGATTACACGGCCGGTACCAACGCTGTAAGCACTGAAAGTGAATGTCAGTTCAACGCCATCCTGCGGGAATTTGTCGGGGGTGGTGCGGCGAGCAATGTGTATCTGATTGAAGGGCATGAACTGCTTGATAACTTCGGTGACCTGAGTGTGGATCTGATTCATCCCAGTGATTATGGCCACGCCCGTATGGGGGAAAATCTGGGATTACGACTTCGCCGAATTTTGGATACGACCGGTCCAGACCCTTTATGTGCAGCCTAAAGGATGATTGTGATGGTTCTTGCCACGGTTCGCAGTTTTACCCATTGGGATTATGCCGTCGTTGCCTTTTATTTTACTTTCATGGTCTGCATTGGCCTGGTGTTCCGGCATTACAGCAAAAATATCAGCGATTATTTTCGCGGGGGCGGGTCTATGCTGTGGTGGATGAGTGGGGCTTCGGCGATGATGGGAGCGCTAAGTGCCTGGTCTTTTACGGGTGCTGCTGGCGAATATTATAAGACGGGACTTTTGCTGTATTTGGGGGTCTTTTTGCCCGGAGGGATCATTGGCGGATTGATCGGCATTTTTTATACCTCCTATCGCTTCCGGCAGATGCGCGTGATCACGTCTGTTCATGCTATTCGCCGGCGTTATGGCCCTATCAACGAACAATTTTACGTGTGGTCTCAGGTACCCATTAACCTTTTTTACGGCGGGTTAGTGCTCAACACCCTTAGTGTATTCTTATGCGCAGCGTTTGGGACAAATCTGCTGGCGACAGTGATTATTACGGGCGTGATTGTGTTGTTTGTGGCGTCGGCGGGAGGGGCCTGGGGGGTTATCGCCGGAGATTTTGTGCAGATGCTGGTCATGCAGTCGGTGGTGCTCACCACCGCGGTTCTCACCTTGCATTTGCCGCAGATTGGCGGCCTTGGTGGTTTGCTTCACCAATTGCCGGCGTCGGCCTTCCACTGGACTATATTGGTCCGTCCCCAAGTATTGTACTTATGGCTGGGATCCATGATCATCGGCGGAGTTCTGGGATCTTTTGATTTATCCAATGGAGCTGCTCGATTCATGACGGTGAAGGATGGCCGTAACGCCGTGAAGGCCGCTACTATGATGTTGGTCATCGGATCTTTTGGTGGCATGTTTATCATAGTTCCGCCCTTGGCGGCGCGGGTTCTGTATCCCAACCTGCACCTGATTGTGCCCAACCTTCATCACCCTTCGGAGGCTGCTTATTTAGTGGTGGCCATGCGTGTGCTGCCGGATGGCATGTTGGGGCTGCTGGTAACTGGCCTCTTTGCGGTTACCATGGCCAATATGGACACCGGCCTGAATCGCAATGCCGGCATCTTTATTAAGAATTTCTACAGCCCGGTGTTGCGTCCACACGCCACAGAACGGGAGTTGATGTTGGCCAGCCGGATATGCTCAGTTATTTTTGGTCTTCTGATTATCGGGATTGGAATTTTGATTGCACTTTTCCGCACGGCCAATTTATTTAATTACGTTATCGTCTTGGGAGTGTTGCTGGGGGCTCCGCTTACAGTGCCACTGGCGTGGGGCATGTTAATCAAACGCACACCGCCATGGGCGGCATGGAGCACGGTTCTGGTGGGCTTTTTCGTCGCGGCCATGTTTCGCTTTGCCATACCGGTTTCCTGGTTCCAATACGTGATGGGATGGCATCGAGCGCTCTCACCGACAGCCACACAGGATGTGATGTTTTTCAGCATGACCATGGCTGTTTTAGTGATCGCATCCGGCTGGTACTTTTTTACGATGAGATTTGCGGACCGTTCGCCCGCCTCATATAAAAAAGATGTGGAAATGTTTTTTAAGGATATGAATACTCCGATTGATCCTGTGGCCGAAGGTGTTCCAGGGGAGGATTACCGCCAGTGCCGCGTGATCAGCAGGCTTTGTCTGATTTACGGCTCGGCCATGTTGCTGGCTATGTTGATTCCCAACGCTCTGAGTGGACGTTTGTGCTTTCTGGTTATAGGCGGGGCCATTCTCACCATCAGTTTGTTGTTGCATTTGGCGGGTCGCAAGGCCCAGCGGATCGATGCCGCGGCGTTGCCCGAGTCGGAGGTATCAGTACCGACGTGAGTTGCCGCGAGTCCTCCGGAATGATTGCATGGCAGAACCTTGCAGTGGAACCTGGCTTACGCTATAGTGGCCGCCTGTGATGTTGTGCCATCCCGGCGCAAGTCATTTCCGCCCCGAGTTACCGGTAGTTCGGGCACCAGGCGTTGGTCGTGGCGGAAAATTATCCTTCACCATGGCGAAGTTCAGCCGGGTGCGGATTTCAGCGCCGCATCCCGATGAAAGGTAATAAGTCACCCATCGACATTGCGGATACTTGATGCATACAAGCCCGATGGCTTGGAATGTTCGGCTTGTTTTGATCGACCATCCGGTTTCAGGCCGATGAGCGATGGTGACGAGGATTTAGAATTCTTACAACTGGAGACTACCATGGCGGATCAGCAATCAGGCAATCCCAACCCGAGCGACAATGTGCACGCTCACGAGCATGAGCACGCGACCCAGGCGGTAGAGACCGCTGATAATCTTCCTCCAAATACCGTGACGGTGGAGGATGCGGGGGCGGCGCGAAAAAAGCTAATGATCTCGATTCCCGCGGAACGTGTGGCGGCAAAGTTTCAGCAGGTTTACAAAGAGTTGCACAGGGATGCCGCAGTTCCCGGCTTTCGCCGCGGTCGGGTGCCCCAGCGGATTTTGGAAAAACGCTTCGGCAGCAATGCCCGCGAGACCATTAAAAGCCAACTGATTGCTGAAAGCTATGAGGCTGCGGTTGAGGACCAGCACCTGAATGTGATCAGCCAGCCGGAAATGGACGTCGCAAAAATTGAACTGCCCGAATCAGGCCCCATGCTACTGGAGCTATTTGTAGAAATCATCCCTGAGTTTGCGTTGCCGGACCTCAACGGTATTGAGATTAAAAAACCTCTGCTGCGGCCTACAGAAGAGCGTTTTCAGGTAGCCTTAAAGACCTTGGCAAAAAATTTAGGATCGTGGCAACCAGCTACCGAACCGGCGCAGCCCAACGACCGCATTAGTGCGGCGGTAGACGTCTTCAATGAGGACGGCACTTCGCTGGCACAGATTAAATCAACATCCATGGTGGTGCAGGCGGGCACTTTGCTGGGCATCGCCTTTGATGACTTGGCTCAGCGGCTGACGGGAGTAGTTCCCGGCGCGACAGTGGAACTGGCTGGAAAAGTCCCGGATGATTTCCCCCAGGAACAATTTCATGGCCGCAGTGTGAAGATTGTGCTGCATGTGAATGGTGTTGAACATCAACATATTCCGGAACTCAACGATAAATTGGCCAAAGAAAATGGTTTTGATGATTTGGCGGATCTGCATGCGGCGATGCGCGATGCGTTGCAAACCCGGCTGACCAGCGAAGTGGATCGCATCATGCAATCGCAGGTTCTAAGCGCCTTGCTTGAGCGAACAACCTTGGATATGCCGGCCAAGGTTTCGGCCCGACAGAGCCAAAATGTGCTGCGTCGCCGCGCTATGGAATTGATGCAGCGTGGTGTGCCCTTCGCGGAGATTGAGAAGCATATCGGCGAACTCAAAGCCGCCTCCACCCAAGAGGCCCTTCGTGATCTGAAAACGGCCTTCATTGTCAACCGTCTGGCGGAGGAGTTTCACATCACCATTACCACCGCCGAGCTCAATTCTGAAATCAGCGCCATTGCCACCCAGTACGGCCGCCGTCCGGACAAATTGCGGCAGGAGCTCGCAGCCGACGGACGACTTGAGGATCTCGCGCAGCAGGTATTGCAGCGTAACGTGCTGGACCATGTTATTTCGCTTTCCAAGGTAGTGGAAATTGAGGAAGCGGCTTGGAATGAATTGATGCGCAATCCCGCGGCTCTTGATGGCGGCCTCAACGTTACTGGCGTGCCATTGACCGCGGCATCGTCTGAACAAAACGCGACGTAAGGACAGTTGGTGCGGCGGGGGGATCTCACCGCATCCCGCAGATAGTCTGGTGGGGCGTGGGGATCATCTGCGGAAATATGACCCGCGGCGGGATGTTGTTTGTCAGCTAGCGCGTACGGCAGGATATTTCTAATGGCCCCGACCGATTCAGCAACCTCCTGCCAGCAAGACATTGGGCCGGACGTGCAACACCGGCGCAAGGTACGCAATTTTCAAATCAACTTGTATCCGGCTTTGTGTCGGAGCCGCGATAAAAACTGGTATTTTCACCAGTATCTGGCCCGGCTGGTGGGTCGCCATGTTTTGCCGGGGTCTACGGTCATTGACCTGGGCTGCGGGAACGGCGACATGTTGGCGGCCCTCAAGCCGACCTTTGGCGTTGGGATCGACTTTAATCCCGTAGCCATTGCGGAAGCAAAGGTGAAGCACCCGGAGCTGACATTCCAGGAAATCGAGATCGAATCCGTTGCCAGCCTGAGCCTGCCCAAGTTCGATTATGTAATTTTGTCGGGCGTGCTGCCACAACTCTACGATCTGCATTCTTCATTGGCCGCCATAGCCGGGTTGTGCCACCGCGACACACGCCTGATTATCGCTACGTTCAGCCGCCTCTGGCAACCCGTGATACGGCTGGGAGAAGCGTGCGGACTTAAGCAGCGCATCATTGATGAAAGCTGGCTGCCCAGCGACGAAATCGGCAATATTCTCGCCCAAAATGATTTCGCCATGATTCGCCAAACGGAGGGCATTCTGCTGCCACTGCACGTTCCATTACTCAGTGATCTGGTCAACCGTTGGGTTGCTCCACTGCCTTGGTTGCGGCAATTAGACCTGTGTACCATCACCATAGCCCGCATTGTGCCGGCGACAGCCGCTGATCGAACGGCCTCGGTCAGCGTGATTGTGCCGGTACGCAATGAGTCGGGCAATATCCCCATGCTGGTGAATCGACTGCCAGTCATGGCGGACACTCAGGAAGTTATTTTTGTAGAAGGCAACAGCAGCGACAATACGTGGCAAGCCGTACAAGATGCCGTCAAAAACTACGCCGGCCCCTTTCAGATGCGGGCCATGAAACAGCCGGGGCGTGGGAAAGGCGACGCGGTACGTGCGGGATTTGGCTTTGCCAGCGGAGAAATTCTGCTCATTTTAGATGGTGACTTATCCGTTCCGCCCGAAGAACTACCACGTTTTGTTGACCTAATCAGGAGCGGTCGCTGCGAATTCGCCAATGGTTCCCGGTTGGTCTATCCCATGGAAGATCAAGCTATGCAGTTTTTGAACATGATCGCCAATAAGTGTTTCGGCTGGATGTTCACTTTTCTTTTGGGTCAGCGGCTACGCGATACCCTTTGCGGTACGAAAGTGCTTAGACGCGAGAATTATCTCAAGATTGCAGGCAACCGCGATTATTTCGGTGATTTTGATCCGTTTGGGGATTTTGACTTGTTGTTCGGGGCGGCACGGCTGAATTTAAAAATTATGGATGTACCCATTCATTATAAACAGCGCATTTATGGCAGCACCAATATCTCGCGCTTTCGTCACGGCCTATTGTTGATCCGAATGTGTGCGGTCGCCGCCCGCAAAATCACGTTTGTGTAGTTGCGGCGCTGTGCTATGCCTGGGAACCCGGTGGCAGGCTGGGCCACATGTCCAGTTGATAAGCTGGGGCTTAACCGGTGGACGTGACACGGTGGGCTAAAAGGACCATGGTGCGATTGTTATACCTCCGGGCCATCGAGGTGGAGCGGTCGGATCGGACGCCAGTCACAGTTAGGCCGGGGTATTACCGCGCCGCTATTTGAGCGCCAGGCCTTAAGCAAGTCATGCAGTTCTTTCCTGATGGTCGGATGCTCACCGGCTACATTGCGGCTTTCCGCGATGTCATCACGCAGGTGATAAAGCTCCAGGTTCTGGGTTTCAAAGAATTCAATGAGCTTCCAATCTCCCCGGCGGATGGAACATGCCGGGGTGCCGCCCTGATTACTGTAATGCGGATAATGCCAGAAAAGGGGTCGGTCTGGACACGACTGATTTAACAGCATCGGCATCAAACTGATGCCTTCAATCTTCGCGGAGGTGTTGGCTGCGCTTCCTGCGGCGTCCAAAAGTGTTGGAAAAATATCCGGACTGGAGATGGGCTGGGTACAACGGATACCTGGCGAAATAATTTTGGGCCAACGGACGATAAACGGCACCCGGGTTCCGCCTTCATACATCCAGCCTTTGCCCTGTGCCAAGGGAGAGTTGCATGTGGGTGAACCTTCTGCCGTGGCAAGACCGCCATTATCGGAGGTAAAGATGACCATGGTATTTTCGGCCCGTGGGCTGGTTGCCAATGCCTGGAGCAAACGGCCGATGTTCCAGTCTAAATTTTCCACCATAGCGGCATAAATTGGGTCAGACTGCAAAAGTCGGCGCCGAACCCGCTGGTCGAGTTTATGGGCGCAGGAGAAGTATTCACCATCTTGAAAGGCCGGCAGGTCATTTAACCCCAGGGCGGTGGCTTTATTCCGGTATTTCTCGATTAAATCCCGCGGTGCTTGAATGGGAGTGTGAACGGCATAGTAACTGAGATTGAGAAAAAAGGGCCGGGTATGCGGTGTGTGCAGCAGACCAATAGCTTCGTCCGTAAGCCGGTCCGCCAAATAACTCCCAGGTTCGCCCTCGGGTAAGTTGGGAAGGCCCCAAGGAGCAAAATGGCCCTGCCGCGGATGGCCCCAGCCGCAACCACCGATATTCAAATCAAAACCATGGTATTCCGGCCAGTGATGCCTATCCCCCAAGTGCCATTTCCCGACATGCCACGTGCGATAGCCCATGTGTCGAAGTGCGGTGGCAATGGTAATTTCATGTCTGGGGAGATGATCGAGATAGGGTACCGACATCAGGCGGCCCTGGCTGTGGGCACCAATCCAATCGGTGATGCCGAGCGTGGCCGGGTACTTTCCAGTCAGCAGGCTGGCCCGCGTGGGCGAGCAGACGGGAGCGGCCGCATAAGCATCCGTCAGCATCGCGCCTTGTGCGGCCAATTGATCGATCTGCGGCGTTTCATAAAAGGTACTGCCATAGCAGGCCAGATCTCTCCAGCCCAGATCATCAATCAGGATAAAAATTATATCGGGTGGAATATGTGGCTCGTCTTGGACCGTCATCATTTGGTTCCACAGCATCTTTTGAATTTCTTTCCACTGCCGCACGGGCATGGATCGTTGCGATCAGGTGCCGCTCCGCAGCGCATTTGTTCCGCTTGGATGCGCATAATATCCGCAGCCGGGCGGTGCTGGCGCAGTAAAGCAGCCATCTGTTTCATATAGGGGTCTACGTGCTTGAAGAAACGTTTGTAGGCGGGACAGAGATAATTCAACCCGGATTCTCCATCCGGAGTCCGGATAAATCGGTGTTTCGGACATTCGCCGTTACACGCAAAACGCACATCACATTGGCGGCAATATTCGGGCAGCGTGTCGAGCTTGTCAGAACCGAATTTCTTCTGAAGATCAGAATTAACCATGGATCCCAATGATTGGTTTAAGATATTTCCCAGTTTGTAATCGGGATAAACGTAATGGTCGCAGGAATAAATATCCCCGTTGTGTTCAATGGCCAGGGCGGTACCACATTTCTCGGCAAAGACGCACAGCCCGGAGCCAGCCCCCAGCCAGTTGCCTAAGGCGACATCAAAGGTCTGCACAAATATTTTACCGACATCATGGCGGACCCAATCGTCAAAAATCTCCACAAGAAATTGTCCGTATTGACGGGCCTCGACGCTCCAAGGCGTTACGGGCAGGTCTGGAAGGTCTTCGCCGGGAACCGGTGGGGCGGCCAAGTCCAGCATCGGCAGGGCGAGAGACTCTGGTGGCGCCTTACGCTCTACCAGTGGAATAAGCTGTATGTAGCCGGACCCGATGCTTTTTAAAAAGCGGTAGACATCCAGGGGCCGCTGGGAGTTTTTACGATTCACAACTGTGAGCGTATTGAACTCCACCTTGTGCGAACTGAGCAGCTTAAGACCGCGGAACACCGCGTCAAAGGTGGGTTTTTGTTTCTTGTCGACGCGGTAGGTATCGTGGAGGTCACGCGGGCCATCAATGCTGATGCCGACCAGAAATTCATGCTGCTTAAGAAACTCACACCATCGGTCATCCAGCAACGTACCGTTGGTTTGTAGTGCATTGTGTATTTTTTTTCCGTTGGCGTAGCGGCTCTGCAGGTCTACAACCTTTTGAAAAAAATCCACACCCAATAGAGTAGGCTCTCCCCCTTGCCATGCAAAATTAATCTCTGATGCGTCCTGTGACTGAATGTAATTGTGTATATATGAGTCAAGCACAGCGTCGGACATTCTCCAGCTTTCACCCGGTTTATAAAGTTTTTCCTTTTCAAGATAAAAGCAGTAATGGCAGTCCAGATTGCAGATTGGTCCGATTGGCTTGCTCATCACATGAAACGCGGATACGGTTGTGGTGGTGGCGGATATGGGACTTGCCGCAGTCATACCAACTCCTGCTTCGGAGGCACGTCGGATTAGTCTCTTGAGAACAACACCAAGGCCCAATAGCCGACAGACCCAAGTATACATCGAAGAGGTTGACGGGAGTAGGGCGACATGCGACTGGAAATAGTCCGGAAATAAGAGGTATGGTACAAGTTGGCGGAATGGCGACTGGGGGGGAGAATGCCGTCCATGATCCGTGGCCGCGACATGGCAAGTCGGCAACGCACGCAACACCCTTGAGCAAATGCTGACTAACGCGCGGGAAGTTTCCGTGGGCATGGTCTGCCACGCAGGCCGTAACGCCTTGCCCCCGCGGCATGGCGACCTACGGCGGGAACCAGCCACCAACCCGCACTACAACGTTTGGTCGATGGCGGTTAAAATCAACTGGTTGAAGTTGGACAGGAGCGTTATTTGCCCACGAAAAACAACATAACTCCGACCCTTTCTTTTGAGCATTTTTGCGCCCTGGCCAAACCAGGGGTGGTGATTCCGGTGTTTGTCACCTTGCTTGGCGATCATCTCACGCCGGTTACGGCTTACGAACGTCTGGCCAAGCGATCTCCCTATTCATTTTTGCTCGAATCGGTGGTAGGGGGTGAACGTATTGCCCGGTATTCGTTTCTGGGGGCTGGTCCACGCACGGTGATCAAGGCCTTCGGTAACCGGGTTACACGAACGTTTCCCAAATCTCCGGAGCAAGCGGATAAGACCTTTATGTCTGCTGATCCGCTCCAGGATTTACAGGCCATGTTGTCTGGTATCACGGCGGTGCGGGTGCCGGAATTGCCGGCTTTTTCGGGGGGGGCGGTTGGGTATGCGGGCTATGACACGGTGCGGTATCTGGAGCCGGAAAAATTAGCTTCCCCGCCTCCGGACCTGCGGCATCTGCCGGACCTTATCTTCGGTTTGTATGATGATCTGGTAATTTTTGATCATGTTCAAAAAACCATATTGGTCGTGGCGGATGCCCACATTGATGGTCGAACCCATGATCAACTCTACCAAGATGCCGCTGCGCGTATCAATGTCATGGTGGAATCCCTGCGCGAGCCTGGACACGGCGAGTTGGAAGTCATCAACCTCCAGCAGACGCATCGGCCGTCCGCGGAAAGCAATTTTACCCGAGAGGGCTTTGAAGAGGCGGTTGAGGCGGCCAAGGAATTTATTAAAGCCGGGGACATCTTTCAGGTGGTACTTTCACAATGTTTCACGGTAAAAACACCGGCGCATCCGTTTGATATCTATCGGGCCTTGCGGGTAATTAACCCCTCGCCCTTCATGTTTTATCTGACCGCGCCGGAATGTACGCTGGTCGGGTCTTCGCCGGAAATTATGTGCCGGGTGCAAAATGGGGTGATCACCAGCCGGCCGTTGGCGGGTACACGCCGGCGTGGGCAAAATGCGGAGGAGGATGTGGCGTTGGAGAAAGAACTCTTGGCCGATCCGAAAGAGCGTGCGGAACATATCATGCTGGTGGATCTGGGGCGTAACGATGTGGGCAGGGTGGCGACACCTGGAAGCGTGAAAACCGACGATGTGATGAGTGTGGAGCGCTACAGTCATGTCATGCATATTACCAGCAATGTAACGGGTGAACTGGCTGCCGGAAAAACCTGCTTTGACGCGTTGCGTGCCACCCTGCCGGTGGGCACCGTCAGCGGCGCGCCAAAAATCCGGGCCATGGAGATTATCGACCAATTGGAACCCAGCCGCCGCGGCCCCTATGGTGGCGCGGTGGGCTATATGGATTATTCGGGGAACATGGATACGTGCATTGCCCTGCGGACGATGGTGGTGCTGCCGCCGAAAAATGGCGCACAAAATCAGGACCGCATCAACCCACTGACCACTGTGTTTATCCAGAGCGGCGGCGGCCTCGTGGCGGATTCCGTACCCGCCAGCGAATACCAGGAAACGCTTAATAAAGCTGCGGGACTTCTCAAGGCAGTGGGTCTGGCCGAGCGGGGATTTTCCTGACTGCGAAATAAAGGATTCAAACAATATGCCGCAATATAATCCACGTGTCATTGAAGAAAAATGGCAGCAATTTTGGTTGAAAAACAAGGTGTTCGCCGCGGTGGCGGACCCAGCCAAGCCCAAGTTCTATGTACTGGATATGTTTCCATATCCGTCCGGTGAAGGCCTCCATGTTGGCCATCCGGAAGGTTATACGGCCAGTGATATTGTGGCCCGCTACAAAAGGGCCTGTGGTTTTGCGGTCATGCACCCCATGGGTTGGGATGCCTTCGGCCTGCCGGCCGAGCAGTACGCGATTAAAACCGATACGCATCCTGCCGCTACCACAAGAAAGAATGTCAACCGGTTTCGGAGCCAGCTCCAAGCGTTGGGTTTTTCCTACGATTGGGATCGTGAAATTAACACTACGGATCCCGAATACTACCGCTGGACGCAGTGGATATTTCTTCAGCTTTTTGAAACCTGGTTTGATGAATCTTCCGGCCGTGGTCGGCCCATTGCGGAATTGGCGGCGGAATTTGCGTCAGGCCGACGGGCTGTGCCGGGATGCCCACAGTCGTGGCATGAGCTTGATGCGCGACATCAACGGGAAGTCCTCGCGGGGTTCAGGCTGGCGTATCAGGCGGACGTGGCGGTAAACTGGTGTCCTGGTTTAGGAACAGTGCTGGCCAACGAAGAAGTGATTGACGGGAAAAGTGAAGTGGGTGGCTTTCCAGTGGAGCGTCGGCCCATGCGCCAATGGATGCTGCGCATTACCGCTTATGCAAGGCGGCTGCTTGATGGGCTGGATACCCTGGAATGGTCAGAATCCTTGAAAATGATGCAACGCAACTGGATCGGCTGTTCCGAGGGAGCGCTGGTGCATTTTAAAATTGCAGGCAGCCCGGCAATTCTGGATGTGTTTACCACCCGCCCCGATACCCTTTATGGCGTCAGTTATATGGTGTTGGCACCGGAGCATCCGCTGGTGAATGTTGCTGAGAAAAACTGCATCATTCCTCCGATCTGGCCGGAGCACACCCCGGACGGGTGGAAATACGCGGGTGCTCCAGAGAGTCCGGCATTGTCGGTGAGGGCGTACCAGCAATGGGTGGCGGGACGCTCGGAGCGCCAACGCCAGGAAGAGACCTCTAAAACGGGTGTTTTCACGGGTGCCTACGCCATCAACCCGGTCAACCAGCAGCGCATTGCCATCTTTGTTTCCGATTATGTGCTGATGGGCTACGGTACCGGGGCCATTATGGCCGTGCCCGCGCATGACCGTCGGGATTTTGATTTTGCCCGGAAATTTAGCCTGCCGATTGAACGGGTGGTCAGCGCCCGAGCCGATCTGCCGGAGGCAGGCGAGTTGCCCCTGGAAGAACCGGGTTATGCGGTCAATTCTCCCTGGATCGATGGTCTGGCCACCGAGCAGGCCATCCCGGTGATGATTCAGCGGCTTGCCGAGTGCCGGTTGGGGCTGGGCCGGACCCATTACAAAATAAGAGACTGGCTGTTCTCGCGGCAACGATACTGGGGAGAGCCGTTTCCACTGGTTCATCTCGAAGATGGCACCACAGTTCCACTGGCCTCGGATGAGTTGCCCTTACGTTTGCCCGACCTAGCTGATTTTAAACCCACTGGGACCATGGATCCGCCACTTTTCAAGGCAGTAGACTGGGTTAACGTTTGGGTGTTGCTGGAAGGCCCCCCCGCAACGGCCGTAGCCCGCGTGGTACCTCCCGGAACGCCGGGTGGCATGCCCGCGCGGCGCGAACTCAATACCATGCCGCAATGGGCGGGATCGTGTTGGTATTATCTGCGGTATCTAGATCCCCGGAATCCCAGGGCCTTTTGCCATCCGGACATGGAACATTATTGGATGAAGCAGCCGCCCGGCGTGGACCTGTATATTGGCGGGGTGGAACATGCAGTCTTGCACCTGCTATATTCGCGGTTTTGGCACAAGGTGCTCTTTGATCGTGGATACGTAAGCTCTCAGGAACCCTTTAGAAAGCTGGTCAATCAGGGTTTAATTCTTGGCGAGGCCGAATATACGGCATTTTCCACGTCCACTGGTGATTGGGTTTCCTGGAGTGAGGTACACCAGGAACTTTCCACGCGCACGGGTGTTGATGGCCGGCCGGAAATTATCAGCCGCCACAGATCCACCGGTGAACCGCTGGTAGGTCGAGGTCAGGCACCCGGCACCATTGAAAAACGCGGCAATCAATACGTGCTTAAGAGCCGCCCCGACATCGAGGTTGATGCCCGGTCTTATAAAATGAGCAAGTCCCGCGGCAATGTGATTAACCCGGATGATGTTATCGCTAATTATGGGGCGGATTCCCTGCGACTTTTTGAGATGTTCATGGGTCCCCTGGAGCAGGTGAAACCCTGGAGCACTGCCGGTGTGGAAGGTGTGTATCGCTTTTTGCATCGGTTATGGCGCAACGTGTTCGGTACGGAAGAGGAAAATCAGCCGCGGATTGTAATCAAAGATGGATTCACATGGCGGTTGCTGGCGGGAGGTGAGCTGACGCCAGAACAGGCGCGCAAGGCACAGGCGGCCGCTGATGAGCTTTTGCGCCCCATGCATCGGCTTGTTCGCAAGGTGACGCAGGATATCGAACGGCTTTCTTTTAACACCGCCATCAGTGCCATGATGGAATTTAACAACATGTTGACGCGAGTGGAAGTGGTGCCACAGGAAGCCGTATTGACGCTGGTGCGACTGCTGGAACCGTTTGCGCCGCATCTGGCTGAGGAAATTTATCAATACATCAGTGGTAG
Organism: Phycisphaerae bacterium; assembly: GCA_013044065.1. Classification (GTDB taxonomy): domain Bacteria; phylum Planctomycetota; class Phycisphaerae; order WQYP01; family WQYP01; genus JABEVA01. Next base: position 6,018 of record JABEVA010000105.1, on the reverse strand, counting down.
CGCAGCTGTGGAATCTCTCAGCCGCGTGCCCTGGCCAACCTATGACGACGCACTGTGTGTGGAGGCCCGATGGGAAATTCCGGTACAGATCAACGGCAAGGTTTCTGGACGTGTGAGCGTTCCGGCTGACGCGGCGGAAGAACACGTGCTGCAAAGCGTGCTTGCCGATACGCAAATTCAGGAAAAGCTGGCCGGCCGAAATCCAAGGAAGAAGATTTACGTCAAAGGTCGCATGGTGAGCCTGGTGGTGTGAAGATAGCGGGGCCGATGTGGCCGTCACGGTCCGGATGAAATGAGCTTGATCCAGTATGGAACAATGGTACAAACGCACGATAAGTGGTGAAGCGGCGGGTTTAATTCCCGCAGTGGTCCGGGCGGTGCTGACGATAGCGTCGTGGCCCTACGGCCTGGCGATGCGTGCACGCAATTGGGCCTATGATGCGGGACGCATCCGGGTGGTACGCCTGCCGGTGCCTGTAATTTCTGTGGGTAATATGACCATAGGTGGCACGGGCAAAACGCCTACCGTGATCATGATGGTGCGAGATCTGGTGGCCATGGGCCGTAAACCGGCGGTACTAACACGCGGTTACGGGGCCGTCGGCGGAGCGCTGGCCGATGAGGTACAGGTGATTCAGCGGGAATGTCCCGGGGTGCCAGTGGTGGTGAATGGCGATCGGGTGGCGGGTGGACAGGAAGCCATCAGCAAGTTCGGTGCCGATGTGCTGGTGTTGGATGACGGTTTTCAACACCGTCGGCTATACAGGGATGTGAATATTGTGCTGGTGGACGCCACCAACCCGATGGGCGTTCCAGGGATTATTCCGCGTGGCAGTTGGCGGGAACCTCCGCGAGCCATGGCCCGTGCGACGCACATTATGTTGACTCGATGTGAGCAGGTGGCACCGGAATTGGTGGAGCTGGCCGCTGGTCTGCTGGCCCAATGGGTGAAGCCGCGAAATATCTTTGAACAGCGTACGCGGGTGATCGGGGTGTTTGATGCGGCGGGCCGGCCGGTGGTGGCCAACGGCCAGCATGTTTTGGTGTTTGCCGGGGTAGGTAACCCGGAAGGATTTTTAAATACTGTGCGATCGACCGGACTGATCCCTTCAAGCGGCTGCTGGTTTGACGATCACCACAATTATCATAGGGATGTGGATTTTCAGAGGATGCATGAACTAACCGCCGCCCGTTCGCTGGATGCTTGGGTGACGACGGTCAAAGATTGGGTGAAAATAAAAGATTTCAAAACCCCGGTACCGGTCTGGCATGTGCGTATTGAAAGCCGGATTGAGGGTGTGCAGTCTTCGTTGTGGCACGGGGTGCTGGCCGCGGCCATTGCGGGACGTTAAAATACCAGGAAGACCAGATTGGTTTCTTAAGATGTGAATGGTTTATGCATCATTTAAGCTCTGAACTTGCGGCTATTGTGGAGCGCTTTGGTTCACCACGTATCGTTGTTTTGGGCGACTTAATGCTGGATGAATATATTTATGGCGATGCAGAGCGGCTCTCGCCGGAGGCACCGGTGCCGGTAGTGCAGGAGCGTCATCGGCAGCACCGCTGCGGAGGGGCTGGCAATGTGGCTGTGTTTCTGACCGCCCTGGGGGCCAAAGTGGACCTGATCGGTGTATGCGGGGACGATAACCAAGGACATCTGTTGCGTGCCGATCTCCGCGATGCCGGTGTGAATGTGGCGTGCATGCTGGTCATTACCGGCCGGCCAACCTGCACCAAAACCCGACTGGTCGGTTTGGCGCAGCATCGCCATCCGCAACAAATGCTGCGGTTGGACCGGGAAGATGTTTCATGGATTGGTCCGGAGCACGAAAATACTTTGCGGGAAAATTTGCGCCAAGGTCTGGCCGGTGCCGCCGCCCTGTGTATCGAAGATTACAACAAGGGCCTGCTGAGTCAGTCGTTGTGTCCGGCCGCCATTGATATGGCCCGCGAGCTGGGGGTTCCAGTATTGGTGGATCCGGCGGCCGTAGCGGATTACAGTCGATATCGGCGGGCGTCGGTCATTACTCCGAATCGGACGGAAGCTGAGCTGGCCACGGGGCGGCGCATGGAGGCGGTACCGTTGGGCGCGGCCGAATTGGCGCGGGATCTTTATGTTCGTCTTGGACTGGATGCCTGCGTGATTACCTTGGATAAACATGGCATGTACCTGCTGGATGGTCCTGAGGGCGGTACGTTGCATCCTACCAAGCCGCGTACTGTTTACGATGTCACCGGTGCTGGAGACATGGTGCTGGCCATGCTGGCGATGGCGATCAGTGCCGGTGCCACGTGGAGCCAGGCCGTGGATTTGGGCAATGTGGCGGGGGGGTTGGAAGTAGAACGCTTTGGTTGTGTGCCATTGGGGCGCAGGGAGGTTGTTTCGGCATTATTACCGGGCGAAGCCGCCGCCGAAAAGGTGCGCGGCCTGGCCACCTTGAATGTTGCACTTGCTTCGCGGCGAGCCGCGGGTAAGCGCATTGTTTTTACCAACGGCGTCTTTGATATTCTCCATGCCGGCCATGTGCGTTACCTGCAATTTGCCCGCAGCCACGGGGATGTGCTGGTGGTGGGGGTGAATTCAGATGCATCGGTCCGACGGCTCAAAGGGAGTGGCCGGCCGGTAAATTCTTTGGCGGACCGCATGGCCGTGTTGGCGGCACTGGCCTGCGTAGATTTTGTCGTGGATTTTACCGGTGATACCCCGTTGGAACTGGTGCGAGCGGTGGCCCCGGATGTGCTGGTCAAGGGGGAGGATTATGCGGGCAAGGAGGTGGTTGGCCGGGAAGTGGTGGAGGCACGCGGCGGGTCCGTGGTGCTGGCACCGTTTTTAGCCGGTCATTCGACCACGTCCACCTTGGAAAAACTGGCCTGATAGCGGTGACGACCTGAGTGCGGAGCAGGGCGGATTTTTGCGGAAACTAAATGATGCGGGAACGTGCGGTATTTTTGGATCGTGATAACACCATTATCGCCAATGATGGCTATTTGGGTGATCCAACCCAGGTGAAACTGCTGCCGGGCGCGGGGGTTACGTTGGCGTCATTGCGCCGGATCGGCTATCGAATTATTGTGGTCAGCAATCAAAGCGGAGTAGCCCGAGGTCTCTTTGGGGTGGCTGATGTTGAAGCGGTCAATGAGGAAATGGGAAGACAGTTGCGCCAACAGGCCGGTGCCCATATCGACGCCAATTATTTTTGTCCATTTCATCCAGAAGCCGTGGTGCCTTCCTACCGCGGCGATCACGAATGGCGCAAGCCGCGACCGGGAATGTTAAAGCAAGCTGCCGCGGATTTTAACCTGGATTTGTCGCAATGCTGGCTCATTGGCGATCAGCCGCGGGATATCGCGGCTGGCGCGGCCATGGGTTGCCGCACGATTCTCCTGCGTGATTTGTCCGTGAATAGCGGTACAGCGTCATCTGCGTCACCGGATGAGCCGGTAATTCAGCCGAATTTTGTGGTCAAGTCGCTGGCCGACGCAGCGCGTATTATTGTCCGCGAAGGATCCCATGTGATCAGGGAATCCATGACCGTCCCGGCGGTGAAGAACGCCGTAGAACCAGCCGCCAGCACTGTCGCCGGGGCTGGCGAACCAGCGATGTCTGAAGTGGTCGTACCTGCCTCGAGCCCGCCGCCAGTGCAGGCGCTCCCGCGGGATGATGCGTCCATGTCTGGATCCGGTCCGGGTTCCACAGCGCCCACGACCAGCCACCTGCTTCTGGAGGAAATCGCCAGGCATTTCCGGCAGTTGCAACGTCGCACGCAAGGGACCGATTTTTCGTTTTGGTCGCTGTTGGCGATGATTTTACAGATCATTGTGGTTTTATTTCTCGCCATGGCTCTGTGGAATGGTCTGGCCGCGGGTACTTACCTGCAAACCACGGATAAAAGCTGGTGGTTTGACCGAACCAGCGCGGAGTTGGGTGCGTTGGAGTGGCTGCTGGCAGCTTTGGTAGTGCAGGTTGCCGTGCTCGGCATGTACCTGCTGCATCGCCATGAGTAAAGAGATTGCATCGCCGCTGTTTTCAAGGATCACGATGCCCAGCCGACCTTTGATTGGAATTTCCATGGATACCGGCGACCCGCAGGTGCGACCGGAGACCTATGAGCTGGCTGACACGTATACACAGCGAATTGTGGAGGCGGGGGGAATTCCCTTGCTGTTGCCGCACGTGGCGGAGGACGCGATTCGACAGCAATTGATGGAGGTGCTGGATGGCTTGCTCATTCCGGGGGGTGATGATTTGAACCCGGCACTCTATGGGCAACAGCCCCACGCCAAGACACGGTTGATGGATCAGCGTCGGCAGGCGTTTGATCTGGCCATGCTGGCGCTGGCAGAGCGGCATAATTTACCAACATTGGGAATTTGTCTGGGGTTTCAGTTGATGAATGTGCAGCGTCATGGCAGTTTGGTGCAATATCTGCCGGATGTTGCCGGGCCAATGCGCGTCAACCATGCCGCCGATCCGGATAAGTTGCTGCGATATGAGGCTCGCCACGCGGTGCAGATCGCGACCGGCACTCGGCTTGCGGGAATCTTTGGCCCCGAGCCGCTGCTGGTGAATTCGACCCATCGCCAGGGTGTGGACCAACTGGGCCATGGCCTGGTTGCATCGGCCTGCGCGGCGGATGGCCTGGTGGAGGCGATTGAAGATTCCACCCTGGGTTTTTGGATGGGCGTGCAATGGCATCCGGAGCGTATGCCCAGAGATCCGCAGATCAAGCTGTTTCAGGCACTGGTTGGGGCTGGAGTTCAACGCCGCAAACCTTGATTTTCTGTAAAATATGCGGCTATAATCCACACAACATCATGATGGTAGATAAGGAGCGTCGGCGATGACCTTTAACTTTCAGTCCTGCTTTGAACGGGCGTTGCCCTATCAGCAATTCCTCCAGCAACATGGAACGGCAGAACATCGGCAGCGCTGGCAGACGCTTTACGATAAGGTGGTTCTTCAGCCGCAGCAAAGGGCGCTGCTGGCCGGCTTTCGCCGGAAAATGCACGTGCTGTGTTTGGCGGGGACATGGTGCGGCGACTGTGTTAATGCCTGCCCGATTTTTCAACATTTTGCCATCGCTTCTCCTATGATCGATCTGCGGTTTATTCACCGGGCGCAGAAATTTGAGCCGGCGGCTGGTGATCCGGATACACTCATCGCCAACGAACTTTCGATATGCGGTGGGCCGCGTGTTCCGGTGCTACTGTTTTTATCAGAGGATTGGTCTGAATGTGAACGCTTCGGCGAGCGAACGCTGGCCACCTATCGGCAAAAGGCGGCCAGCCTGCATGGGCCTAGTTGCCCAACGGGCCTGGTAGCCCCGCCAGAGGATTTGCTGGCTGCGAATATCGCCGAATGGCTGACCCATTTTGAGCGCGTGGAGCTGATGCTGCTGACCAGCCCCCGGCTGATGAGCCTGCACCGGGAGATATAGCCTGTAAGCGGATAATTCCGGCAATACTGGGACGCCCCCTTTTTGTCGCAACGCCGGAGAAACCGGTATCTCTTAAGGCTTGAGATTTAACACGATAGACGTCGTCTGGCCCAGCCACAGTTATTGAGGCTTGGGGTAAGATTGTCAAGATTGACGAGATCAACAGAATTTTTTTTGCAAGGAGACAGGATCCCCGATTGGCGACTCCTGTCGCAGAGGCCTGTCCCGAAAGATCGGGAGATTTCGGCATCCATGCCTTAACGGGGGAACGACGGTTCACCGTCCCGACAGACATCGGGATAAGCTCCAGCATGGAATACCCGGGGCGGCTGTGGCCGCGACCAAAGACGGGAAACGGGAACACAATTTTTCACCGCAGGGGACGCAGAGCGACGGCGACAGGCAAGCTTGCCAAGATGGCCAAGATTTTGGTGTTGGCCATCTTGAAAATGGGCAATTTTGTTGGTGTTTTTGGGTAAGATTATCAAGATTATCAAGATTATCAAACATTTTTAATTTTCCGGGTTGATGCGGCTGCGCCGCAGGAGTCAGGAGAGAGGAGATTGCGCCAAGGTAAGCT
>JABEVA010000012.1 GCA_013044065.1 Phycisphaerae bacterium | reverse complement strand
GCCCGTACCGGCCAGCCGGCTTATGGCCCGCACTGTCATGTCCCGATCGCAAAGAATCTGACAACTCAGTCGCAGGTGCGGTTTGCCGATTAAACCGCGCTCGGTGAGCACATCGTGTTCCGCTTGCGTTGTAGTGGTGGGTTCACCGGCGAGAAATTCCACCCGGCACGTCGTACACCGGGCATTGCCACCACAGGCGTGAAGCTGGTCAATCTTCGCCTCGTCGATCAGGGCGTTGACCAGGCGTTTGCCTTGTGGCACCTCAAACGTACCAACCGAGTCCACAGTTAATTTGGGCATGGGTGTACAACTCCTTTAGATCGTTAACCAATCACAGCCGGGCCAAAGTCTTTCGGCTGGCCATCAGCAATCATAGTATGTATGCAATTCTCGCCGGTGGCAAGCAGAGTTTCCGGGGCGACCACAGGCGGGTGCTCTGTCGGAGCGGCTTGACGGGTTTACGCCCCGGTTCTCGCCGCTGGCTCCCTTGCATCCGACTTGATCGCCGACCAATCAGATCTCAATATGTAGCTGTCAAAGAGCACGAGGAGACGTTGCGTTTGGCGGGCGGTTGAAGGTACACTTGAACTTGGCGGTGGTGGCAACCCCACCGGCGGAAAGGAAATTCCTCCCCCGTGCAGCATCGCTGGTCAGTCCGAGGAATCCTCGCCGATGGCCAAGCCCGCCGTCGCGGGCGCTGCCCAAATGGACCTGTGGACGACGGTGCTGGAAAAATGGCGTTCATTTTTGCCTGGTATCACCGGTAGGCCGGGTATACCATAACCATTGTGTCGCCGGTTCGGGGAGTTTTCATGTCGGAAAAGCAACTTATGGTCATCCTCGCCCTGATCGGCATTGTGGCATTCACGGCTTGGGTGGTGCATCAAAGTATCCCTTCTGCACCGCAAACCTCCGCCAATCACGCCACCACCAGACCGGGAGGTAGTTCCCCGCGTCCCCATCGATTCGCTCATGCCCCGGTTTCCGCCGCCCGTGTGGTGGTTGTTAGTCCGGTCACTTTACGCGATCAGGCATCATCTGCGGGCGTGAGCGTCGTGGCGGTTTATCATGGTGCGGTTTTAGCCAAGGTTCACCACCCAGGTATCGGCCCTACGGCCACCATGCCGGCATTTGGTCCTGATCTGCCGGAAGGTTATCAGCCGGTTTCAGGTGCCGCTTGCGCGTTGCTTCCGCCCGCCGCCCGTGCGCAGCGGCTACTGCAGGATGAAAATAGACTTGATTTTGACGCCTTACACATTACCACAGCCTGGCGATGAGCCGGGCGGTGGTGGTGGCGCAAGAATGTCGTCGGCTACGGAACTGGGCGAAAATAAAACAACCTCCGATGTTATAGCGGAGCGCTAAGGCTTCCGGATACAATAGCTTCCAACAATTATGGCGCAGGAATTTTACCTGCGAGCAACGCCGCCAGCACGCAAAAGAACCAGCCAGAATGATCAAGTTATTTTGTCGCGAGGCCTAAAGCCGATCCGGAGCCGGCGCGTACAGACGTGGATGCTTTTGCATGCGTTCCTGCACGCACTTGCCGCACATGTAGAATCGGGCAGCCTTGGCGTATTGAATGGAATCGGTATCGTCCCCCTCGATCCACTCCCGGCAGGGTAGACCGCGGGCACCGCACAGGGCACACTCGTCGGGGCCGCCGCCGCTGCGGACCAAAAGCGACTGGCTTAAACAGGGGTATTTTTTTAGCTCCCCCTGGCCGGTGGCTTCCCTTACTTCAAAAGAAACCCGTTCTCGTTTTAACCAGCCGGCCAATTCCTTGACTTGATCCAGATTGCTGAAACATATCCAGGCCTGCTCTGTTTCATCGCGAAAAAAACCCGCATCTTCTAATCGTTCCTGAATAATCGGATCCGGCCAACTGCGCAGTATGATCACCACTCGCTTCGTCATGTTTCATCAAGCTCCGCACCGGTGCAAGCCAAGGGCGATTGTGCCTACGGATACCGTTGGACCCGGGCAAAATAGGCATCATTCCAAGGGCTATGATGTGTCCGCTGTACTCCCGGCCACGCCAGACCAATCGCCACCACCCGGCGACGAAACGCAATGGCCGCCGGACTGGCAAGATTCCGAAAACCCTGCACCGATATCACAGCATCCCAACCTCCGGCGGCCGGCTCTACCGTTACGCTTACCCCATGCCGGGCGATAAACCGCGCCGCATGTTGCGCATATTGCGGCAACGTTGTAATAATCATCAGGTACCACTTCCGGCCGCTGCGCTGCACTTGCGATGCCGGCACTACCTGGCCTGTGCGCCGGCTCATCCGTCCAGGCGTCGTTATCAGCCGACTCTGCGGCGACGGATATTGCACCAGTTTGGGGTGGTCCAGTCCGCTCGGCGCGGTTATCAAAACATCGGTCGGCTTGGGTACTCCGGCGTGGTTGTGCGTCAGCATCAGCACAATCACAATTAATAGAAGTACCAAGACTCCTGCGCCGATGAGAATTAATCTTCGGGGTATGCCGGCAATCGCTGCAGATCCCACCGCGGATTTCTGCCATGATTGCGCTCGCCGACCGGCCCCGGACGGACCAATCGAGTCGCGCATCGAAAAAATGGTTCTATCGAGGGAATGCGCTTTCTTCGCCGCCGCCTCGTCGGTGGCAGCCGTGGCGACGGGTACCGCTACCGCGCTGGCCTCGGTTGCAACCGTCGGCGTTGGCAGGGCGGTGGGGGCCGGGTCGTTGGCGGTTTCCGCTTTTGGGGAACCTGTGCCGGTGCCAGGCGCGACGGGCGCCGGCGGCGCGGCGGTCGCGGCGACAG
>JABEVA010000104.1 GCA_013044065.1 Phycisphaerae bacterium | reverse complement strand
GAATAGCCCCCGGATGCAGTGGCCGAGGCTCCGGCCGTAGCCGGCGCACCGTGGACGGTGTAATTCGTCTCAGCTTGATAGCCACCCGTGGCCCCGGCTTCCGCAGTAGCCGGGCCGGTGAGGTTAATCGCTGTCGCGCTGGCCGTTGCGATACCCGGTGTATAACCGTTGTGCCCGATGCCACCGACGGCGACGGCGTAGGATCCGACACCCGTGGGGAAACTGCCGCCAGCCCCGTTCGAGGCTGTCGCGTGTCCATAACCCCCGCCGCCGTACTCGCCGCCCTGACCACCGTAGGCGGCCGCCGAATTAATGGCATCGCCCTGGGTTTCTGCGGTGGCGACCGCGTTGCCACCATTCTGCCCGTATGCTCCCGCTATACCGATAACCTTAACCGTGTTGGCATTAACCAACGAGGTTCCCAGACCGACCGCGCCCGCCGCCGCGAGAATCAGCAGAACCCGAGCATGGTTTCTGAAATTCCTTTTAGCGCAAGCCTGTCGGGAAAGCGCTGCTTCCCGCGATGGCTTGCCACCACGTCTGAAATTCCTACCGACTAATACGTTCTCTGTTAATTTCATGCGAAAAACTCCTCCGCAAACTTCCGATTCCGCTGCCGCAACACGCCGTTGCCTGCGGCCCTATCCACTGCCTGTCCTAATTAAGTCAAACTAAAATATTATAGGCCGATTGGCCCGATCAAGTCAAGATGCGCTGATAGGATTTGTGGGGTTGGACCAACGCATTGGATCCGGGAGCCGGCAAAGTAGCCGAGCCTTCCTGTTATTGTACGGCAATCTGATGTATGGGCTTGTGCAACTTAATTGGCACCCGAGCGTATCAGCCTACGCGAATACCGTTGGTCACAGCGGGTAACGACGATATTTGCATCATCATTGATCTTAAAAGCCGTCGCCGCATCGTCCGGTCTTGTGCCGCCAAGCAACCTCAGCAAGACAAGATAAATCCCTAAAACCAGCTCGCCGCGACATATACCACCCTGTTTTCACCGTTCCGGCCCAGCGCGGTGTATCGGCCAGCAACCCGCTGCTCAATTCGACCGCCGCCAATTTCAAACCCGCCTCTCTATCGTCGGTGCCAAGCATCCCTAGTTGGTGCCGACACGAAAAATTGTAACCGAAACCGCGTGGCCTGCCATGTTCCCAACCGAATGGGGTGCCAACATGCACCGGTTGCACACTTGCCCAAATCCATCGCCCGGCATATATTTCCTGTTGTTGACGGTTGTATCGACCGTTGTCTTTCTTTTTTGGAGGTTATTTTATGGCTGTTCAAACCGCAAATCCTTCAACCACTTCCAAGGGCCGCCAGTGGACCCGCCGTACTTTTGTCACCGCTGCCACCGCGGCCGCCGCATGGACCATTACTGGATGCAGTTCCAGCAAACTTGCCATGCTCAAATCCAAAAAGGCGGGGGTTTACAAGTGTCCCTTCGGCACAACACCCGGCGGCAAAGCTGTGGAAATGTATTCCATCACCAACGGCAATGGGCTGGTGGCACAATTTATTACCTACGGAGCCAGGCTGGTACGGCTGGGTGCCCCGGATAAGAAAGGCCAGATCGGCGATGTGCTGCTGGGTTATTCCACGTTGGCCCCCTACATTCATCACAGCACCGATCCGTATTTTGGGGCCACTGTCGGTCGCTACGCCAATCGCATCGCCAGAGGCACCTTTACCCTTAATGGGAAAACCTACCATATTCCGCTTAACGATGGGACCAGCACACTGCACGGTGGACCGCACGCCTTTGACGAGCAAGTCTGGACCGCTACGGAATACCAGGAGTCCGGCGGCTTTGGCGTGCGTTTCCAGTATTTCAGTCCCAACATGCAAAATGGCTTCCCCGGCAATCTGCTCACCACGGCCACCTACGTACTGACAGAAAATAACGAACTACATATTCGCTTTCGTTGCAACACTGATCAAGTCACCGTGGTGAATATCTGTAATCATGGCTATTGGAATCTGGCCGGCCCGGGCAACAAGATTCTGGATCATGTTCTGGAACTTAACGCCGATCATTATACCCCGGTTAATGCCATGCTTATTCCCACCGGGCAAATCGCCCCGGTGGCCGGAACGCCCTACGATTTCCGCAAGCCGGTGCGTCTGGGCAGTCGCATCAAGCCATTTCCGGCTAAATCCAAAGCCAACTTTGACCAGTATCCTTATGGTTACGACACCAACTTCTGTCTGAACGGACAATCCGGCAAAATGGCGTTTGCCGCCCGCGTCAGCGAGCCGACCACTGGCCGCGTCATGGAGGTTTACACCACCCAGCCCGGTATTCAGATTTACACCGCCAACTTTCTGGATGGAACGCTCGACGGCATCGGTGGAAAATACCCCAAGCACGGGGCGGTTACCTTTGAAACTCAGCACTATCCGAATTCCCCCAACCAGCCCAATTTTCCATCTACAGTCTTGAATCCGATGCCGGCTTACTACTACCAAAGAACCATTCACAAATTCCGCACCATGTAAAAGTCGCCTGCGGATGGCAGTGTCTTGCGAGCCGCGGCATACGCCGCGGCTCTTTTTTTTTCCGCTTGATCCACAGGGCGAAATCATATAAAATAATGGCCATTACTAATACGACAATATTCGCATTTGCGGCATTGACACGATGACCTTGCGTATGGTATGACATCGGCGG
>JABEVA010000103.1 GCA_013044065.1 Phycisphaerae bacterium | reverse complement strand
GGGCTGCCTGGGCTTCGGCGGGGCGCACCACCACCAACACTTTGCCTTCATTGGCGATGTCCAGCGGATCCAGTCCCAGCATATCGGCGGCGTGGCGGGCTTCGCGGCGAATGGGAATACATTTTTCTTCAAGGATAATCCGATGGCCGGTCCTTGTCGCCAAATCTGCGACCACCCCGGCCAGCCCGCCGCGGGTAGGATCACGCATGAACAGCACACCGGGCACTGCCGCCCGGAGGTGCGCAATAAGGCCATTAAGCGGGGCAGCATCACTGCGCAGAACACTTTGCACTTCGGGCATTTCCCGGGCCAGCATCACCGCCAGACCGTGCTCACCAATGGGGCCGTTGATGAGCAACACATCGCCGGATGCAACGCGATTCGGATGCGGCCGTGGACCAGGTTCCATTTTACCCACGCCGGCAGTGGTGAGGTAAAGGCCATCCGCCTGGCCGCGGCCGACTACCTTGGTGTCGCCGGTGATGACCCGTACTCCGGCTTCGTCGGCGGTGGCGGCTACTGAATCCAGCACGCGCTCAAGAATCTGCCGGGGCAGTCCTTCCGCCAGGATCATCGAAAAGGCCAGACCCAATGGTGTGGCTCCACTGACTGCCAGATCATTGACGGTTCCACTTACTGCCAGGCGACCGATGTCCGCACCCGGAAAAAATAACGGCTGGACCACGTAGCTATCAATGGTCAGGGCCAGGTTGCCGTCTTTGGTAATGCCGGAATCCAAAAGATCGGTCAGCGCTGGATTGGTAAATCGCGGCAATATCAATTCGTTAATCAAGACATCCGTGAGTTGACCGCCTCCACCATGGGCCAGTACTACTCGGGGGAAAGTTGCCGGTGGATGAGCCGTTGTCGGCGTCGAATAAATGTCGGTTTTCGGGATGGTCATGGCAGCACCTCCTGAAGTTGCTGAACCCGGGCGACACCATTACTGGAAGCCCGTTGTGGGCCATACTTAAACCAGGCCGCACAGGTACCTTCAGAACTTACCATGCACGGTCCGATGGGTTGCACCGGGGTGCAGGCGCGGCCAAAGAGCTTGCATTCAGGAGGCAGAGCCAATCCGCTGATGACGCGTCCGCATATACAACCCGGGGGTTCACGATCGTCCACCGGTTTAAGGCTGAACCTGTGGGCGGCATTAAAGCGTTGATAGCTCTGGCGCAAGAACAGTCCGCTCATGGGGATCAGCCCCATGCCGCGCCAACGGGCATGACCTGGTTCAAAGACTTCCTGCAGCAGTGCCTGGGCGTGCGGGTTGCCGGTTGGGCGAACTGCCTGGGGATATTGATTGACCAATCCCACACGCCCGGCGGCCACCATCTCCGTCAAGCACAGCAGCGATGAAAGCAAAAGGCCTGGTTCAAACCCACCAATCACGCACGGGGTGTTAAATTCCTCGACAATGCACCGGTAGGCGTCTGATCCAATGATGACCGAGACGTGACCGGGGCACAAAAACCCATTAATCTTCGGGCGATCCGTGGCCGAAAGCAACGCCCGCATGGCCGGAAGAATCAGTTTATGACTGGCCAGTACGGTGAAGTTATCCAGTCCAAGTTCCTGGGCTGCGCAAACGGCTGCCGCTGTGGCCGGTGCCGTGGTTTCAAAACCGACTGCGGCGAATACCACCTGCCTCTGGGGATGGCTTTGAGCCAGCCGCACCGCATCTAAGCTACTGTATACGACTTCGATGCTGGCACCGTCTCCACGGGCCTTTTCCAAGCTGCCGCGTTTGCCCGGCACCCGCAGCATGTCGCCGTAGGTGCATAAGGTCACCTCGCCGCGGCTGCCCAGATCAATAAGTTCATCAATATCCGCTTGCGCAGTTACGCACACCGGGCAACCGGGGCCACTGATCAGGCGCACATTTTCCGGCATCACACTGTGCAAACCACAACGAAAAGCACTGGTGGTATGCGTACCGCAGACCTCCATAAATGCTATGGATCGGTCGAGACCAGCCGCTGAAGCGTGCAGCGCACAGAGCATTTCCGGGATGGCGCGCGTACCAATGTTCATCGCCGGTCTCCTTGAGTTGTGGAAGCAGGCGTGGCGATGCCGGTTCCTGAAGGAGCCGGGCTCCTTGTGGCGGCTTGAGCCAAATCGCGCAGCAAGGCCCAAGTCTCGCCGGCCTGTTGCGGATCCAGTTTTTCTATGGCAAATCCGGCGTGAATAAGCAGCCAGTCCCCGGGCTGCGCATCCGGAGTTAACATGGTGTTCACCGGCAGACGGGTGCCGTGCAAATCGACCACGCCTTCCAGACCGTTGTGCGTCATCAACTTTGCAGGTACGGCTAAACACATAACGCACACTCCTTTGGAGTTTGATTTTGCGGCCCAGGCTGGGCCATGAGACTTGCGGCAAGGAAGGCCTGGCCCAAAGATAATCCTCCATCGTTGGGGGGTACCAATCGATGGCGTAACACGCGCAACCCCCTGCGGGAAAGCCGTTGGGCTAGGGCCTCTGCGAAAACCTGATTGGCAAACACTCCACCAGAGAGCGCGACCACGTTTACGCCACTTTTTTGCGCATGTTTGGCCACCACCGCGTCCCAAGCTGCGGCCAAATGCTCGTGGAACAGGGCCGAGATGGTTGGAGCCGGTGTTCCACGAAGCTGTTGTTGCAACAGAAACCGCCATAAAGGTGCCAAGTTCAATGTGTCGATGCCGTCTTCATTGGGGCAAGTCTGCCAAAGCGTATCGGTCGCTGGTGCGCCATCCATTGCTTCCAGTGCGGCTTTTTCCAGGGCCATTGCGGCCTCGGCCTCGTAGCGGTTATAGGTACATAAATTCAGTAGTACCGCCAGAGCGTCAAACAATCTGCCCATACTACTGGACGTTACGCACTGCCAGTTACGCCGCATCATGAGAAACAAGGTTTGGCGAAGATGGGGGTCCGGCATGATGGTGTGGGCCAAGGGATGATTTTCTCCCGCATCGCCGAACACCTGCCACAGCAGCGCCACCGCACTGCGACGAATTTCTTTGGCGGCAATGTCGCCACCGGGCAGCCGCAAGGGTTGCAGGGTCGCCAGACGTGTAAATTTCAGTGGCGAAACCAACAGCAGTTCTCCACCCCAACCCCCTCCATCGGTGCCCAAACCCGAACCATCGGCTATCAGTGCCAAGGCTCGATCAGCATGGCCATGCTCCGCCAGCACCGCCGCGGCATGCGCATGATGATGCTGGATCGGATACAGCTTGGCATGGTACTTTCGGGCTAGGGTGGCGGCATATCCGGTACTCACATACAAGGGGTGCAGATCACAGGCGATAAATTGTGGCTGGACTTGGTAAAGTCGGCACAAATCATCAATGGTTCGGCGGAAATAATCAAAAGCCAGTGGATTGCGGAGATCTCCCAGGTGCTGGCTGACGATGGCCCCGGATGGCGTGACCACGGTTACCGTATTTTTTAATTCACCGCCAAGGGCCAACCCGGCCATACCCTCAATGCCGACCAGCGGAATGGCTGTGGGGACCAAGCCACGCGATCGGCGAATTGGCAGAAGGGGCTGTTGGTCACCCAGGTCCAGCAGTACCGAATCATCCACGCAGCGGGCGATGGGCCGATCATGCCAGAGGATGGCATCACAAAGCGGACCTAATCGCCGCACAGCGTCGGCATTGTCAATCACCAGCGGCTCGTCGCTGAGGTTACCGCTGGTCATCACCAACAAGGGTTCGGGTAGCTGCATCTCGGCCATGAGTAAGTGCTGGATGGG
>JABEVA010000102.1 GCA_013044065.1 Phycisphaerae bacterium | reverse complement strand
TCTCGACACCATGCCGAGCCGCCCACGCCACGCTTCGCTCCTCAAGACCGCCGCCGGCCGGCCCGCGACGCCCCGCCGGACGGGAAAAGCAAAAAGCTGTTCTGCAGAGCTGGGGTGGCGGTTTGGGTATTGCACCACGTTGGCCATGGGTTAAAATCAGCGTATATTGTGGGTATGAGGAGTTGCCATGTTCAATAGATTGAAACTCGTCGGGGTGTTAATCTTTTGTGGTGCCATGGGCGGCTGCGCGGGAACCGCGCTGCATTCCCTGTTATATGGAAACCGCAACCCACACACTTGGCTTGCCCAAGCCAGCCGGCAGCCGTTTTTCCAGGCGTACCTGAATCCCGCGCCGATCTCGGCGGCACGTGCCGCCCAGGTGGAAACCAGAGCTTTGCAGGCCACACAGGCCGACGTCATCTTGGTGACGATATCTCAATCGTCACGGGCACGCCAAGAGCGGCAACTAATTGCCCAAGCGGAAAATGGCGCGAGCATTTACGCCATGGAGGGGCCGTATTACGCAATTTTGCTGATCGCGGCGGAGCGCGGGGACCCGCAGGGCGAGATTCACTTGGCCGACTTTTACGCTCAGGCCTATCTCACCGGCATATATGCCGCGGCCAGCACGATGTACGAAGCCGGCAACCCTATGCTCTCGCCGTGGGGGAGCAAGGCCAATACAGCGGCCGGCCCCACTCTGACTTCTCTGTTGCGCCAATCGGCGATCCGTTGGGCCGGCAAAGCCCTTCAGCGGGGAGCGTTGAATTCGCAGTGCTCCTTCGATATCGGCAACATTTACGCATCCCGGTCGCGTGCCGATGATTCGCGGACTTACCAACCTCTCTACAATCCATACGGGACCAACGCGCCAAGCGTCCGACCGCCAAACCTGTCCAAGGCGCGGCGGTATATTGCCCTGGCGGTGTACTGGTATAAGCTCGCGGCTCAGCGCGGAAATGCCTTGGCGCAAAGTTCCTTGGCGGATATTTATCAGGCCGGAGCACCGGGAATACCGGCCGATGCCGCAGTCGCCTTTCATTGGTATCGTCTGGGTGCCGCGCAGGGGCTGCCACACTGCCAGTACCATCTGGCGGTCGATTATCGTTACGGCCAGGGCACGGCGGTGTCCTTGCGGAAATCGGCCGCCTGGCTGCGGTTGGCGGTGGCGGCGAAGTGGCCCGCAGCGCTGCGATTGCAATCGCATATCTGGCTTAAGCCGCTGGTGGCCGCTGCGGAGCGCACGGGCAATCCGGCGACGGAATACCGTTTGGCGCTGGATTATTATGATGGCCGCTTCGGACAGCGCACCATACCGAAAAATGATTCCAAGGCGTTCTACTGGTTCAAGCGGTGCGCGCCGGCCGGCGATGCCCTGGCGGAATTCTACCTGGGGCGCTGCTATCAGGCGGGTTTAGGCGTGGGCGTGGATTACGCCAAAGCCGCCGCCTGGTACCGCCGCGCAGCCAAACAGGGTAATGCCTCAGCGGAAAATAACTTGGGCGTGATGTGTGCCCGTGGCCAGTATTATGCCGAAAATGATGTGGTCGCGGCGCAGTGGTATAATTTAGCTGCTCAACATGGCTGTGCGCTCGCCGCCACCAACCTGCGGGAACTGCTGCAACAAGAGATAGTTCGCAGTCCCAACCGCCAACAGTTGGAACAGCAGCTCGTTCGTGCAGGAATTGGCATCTACCTACTTCAACAGGCCAACCTGCGGCAGCAACAGATGATGCAGCAGCAATCGGCCGAGCAGCAGGCCCAGATTCAGGCTCAATGGAATGAGCCTGACGAAGACGCGGAACCGCCTCCGGATCCGGGCGGCGAGTAAACCGGCCTCGGGATTGCCGCGAGTGCCCTTTGGCGGGCGAATATAAGCCGGGCAACGCACTGCCGCAGCACATGGCACCAATTATATTTGAGCCAGTTGCCCCACCAGGGTCTTCGTGGGCGTTTGCACACAGGTGAAAATGGGAGCGTCGCGCAGCGTAAACCGACTGCCTTCGGTTTCGCGCAATTCCTGCACCAGATCCAGAAAATCATCCGGGGAGTCGGTTGCAAAAGCCACCACAAATTCCTGGTCGTCGAGCCCGAAGCTGTAGGTGGTGTTGAGTTTCACCGCGCCATATTTGGTGCCTACGGTAACGTGTTCATCCATAATGCTCTCTCGCGTGGGTCTGCTTAGCAGATACTACTCGCGGGTTTTGACAAATGGATACACAAAGAGGTATTTGCGGTTGCCGGGAACAATGCAGGTGCGCACATCATCGTGGTCGGGATCAATTTTATCCACATATACTGCGCTCGGGTTTTGGTGAGACATCGCTGATTGCGAACGGCGGGTTAAATAGGCCATTTTTTATAGCAAAACATAGAGTAAAATGTGCCATCAATGTCCGCTCGCAGTATACGGGCGGCGTTTACTTTGGGCCAGATAACTGTGCGGGCTGAGCAGATACCCCCCGATTCCCAGGCGTTTATGGCCGTCGTGAATTCCTGAATGTGCTCCAGGTGATAACTGATTTTCCAGAACATCGGGTCTACATCCGGGCGAGTGCCCACGCAACTGTAGGTAAGCAAAAGCATGTCCGGCGGGTTATTGGATTGCACCAGCTTCACCAGTTCCGTCAGCATGGCACTTTGCCGGTCGGCCGGCAGTCGGCGAAATTCCGGCAGCAGCTTGTAAGAGGTAAACGAAATAAACTGCCGAACCATGGCCGGCTTGCCGGCTGCGCCCGCGGCCGTTTGGCTGGCCGTGGCCCCTGCCGCGTCTGGCCGGGCGGACTTGGGCGCGTGGGTCGGCGGAGTGGCCGAATCGGTAGGGTGGGATGTTGTGGGAGTCATGCAGGATCCTCTATTAGCGCGCGGCGGCTTGTGGCCCGGAAGTACCATCTTCCAAGTCCATGACTTTAGAATGTTTGCCGGGCCAAATAAAATGGCCCGTGGTATTTTTTTCCGGGCAGGCTCTGGGAGCGTCCCGATGGCCATCGAGATCCTCCCCCGCTTGTGCCCCCCGGCCAGCCCCGTGGACTGATGTAAGTGGTTTGTCTTGCTGGAATTTTGGTCCCATTTGGGAAAATTGCCCCCGCCCGGCGCTCATGCCTTCGCGCCGCCTGTCCCGATAACCAAGCGGGAAGAATTGTGATCGGGATCGCGCCGAAG
>JABEVA010000101.1 GCA_013044065.1 Phycisphaerae bacterium | reverse complement strand
GTCTTGGAAATCTCCCGTGGGTAGAATTCGAGCATTTCGTCGCAGAGTTGGATCATCCACTTTTTTCGAGCGAAGTTGGTGTTGACCCCAAGTTTGTTTGAATTGGCGATCTGAATCTGGCCCCAACCAAGGTTGCCGATGGTCAGGCAGCGCCAGTCCAAGAATTCGATAGGGACAAAATGAACCTTTGTAACATGTAGCGAGTTGGCTTTTACGCCGTAACTGATCATCAAGATGACAAAACAATTCGCGTCATCCTCGTAAAATCTGGCGAGTCGTTCGACGGAAGTCAGGTTGGGCATGTTAAATTTTGTATCCGTCCGGTGCGTTTTTATATCTACCACATAATAAATACCGTCGTCACCGCGAAACGCCAAATCTGCCATCGCCCGGCGGGCGAATGATTTCGAGTATTCCGCGCAGCGCTCGCCAAGGATGTCCGAGAAAGATTCACAGATGATGTCCTGAATGGCGTCGCCGACTGCGCGCGGGCTTTGCACGGTGTGCGTGGACAGAAAATCACGCTCACCGTTGATAAGTCGCTTTATACTTTCCGCGATCCGCAGATGCTCCCGAGTCCCAAATATCGAACTTTTCATAAGTTATTCCTGGAAAAGACCGGGACCGCCATTCGCCCCGCCTGCTCTTGCGATACTTCCACCGCCCTGTGCCGCCAAAGTATTGCGGTCCCAAAATATGCCATCGGTATATCCTTGGATTTTCGTATCGCTTTCCGCCAATGCCAGGCGTTTTTCCGCCAGTCGGCAATAATGCGCATTCATCTCAATGCCCAGGTATCGACGGCCGAGCTTCCGCGCCACCACAGATGTGGTACCCGATCCCAGGAAAGGATCAAAGATAAAATCGCCAGGATGGGAGCTTGCCAGAATCAGCTTGGCGATGAGTTTTTCCGGCTTCTGTGTGGGATGTTCCGTGTTTTCCGGCATCGACCAGAACGGAATAGTAATGTCCGTCCATAAATTCGACGGATAGGTCATACGGAAAGCGCCGTCAGTGGATTCGTCCCAGTCTTTGGGAGCTCCGTCAGCGCGGCGGTAGGGTGCGATCACACGGCGTTTAATCTTGACGGCATCGACGTCAAAATAATAGTCATCCGACACGGTGCAAAACCAGATATCTTCGGAACAGTTCGTCCAATTCCGGGTTGCACCCCGCCCCTTCTCACGTTCCCATGTAATCCGATTTCTAACGATAAAATATCTTTCGCAAACTTCCTGCACCGCACCCGAAGACTGCCACTCGCTGCAAATATAAATGCTTCCTGTGGGCTTGAGCAGCCGCCGCATTTGAGAAAGCCATGAATCCAGCCAAGCGATGTAGTCGCTGCGCGACGACTTCTTAAAGTTCAGATCTCGAAACCGCTTGTCCAAGTTGTAGGGCGGGTCGGCGATAATGAGATCACATACGTTGCCCGGCAGTGCCTTGGCCACCGTCAAGCTCTCGCCGAGAATTGTTTTGTTGGACAAAAATGAAAACGGCGCGTCGCATGGCCAGCGTACAATGTTCTGGTCAAGGATATCGTGCTCACATTCAGCCAGTCGCAGGGTGCGGTTTCGCGGGGCTGCTGGTCTATTCATAGCCCAGACACAGCTGTAATTTCTGGTGGTAGGATCTCGCCATCACCCAGGCGAAAGCTTTGTCAGAGAGTACCCGAAAGACGCTCCCGCTTCAAATCCACCCCGGCTTATTCCATCGTGCGGTGCGCAGTGTTGAGCACGCAGATATCGGGTATATTGGCCAGCATGGTAAGCTGGTTCTCGCTGGGGTATATGGCATGACACAAATTTTACTGGGCCCGAAAATGTGGAACTGGCCGGAAAACTTTCTTCTCATTGCCGGCCCGTGTGTGATTGAAAATGGCCCGCTTTGTCGGCACATTGCCGCCAGGGTGGACGAAATATGCCGCAGGCTTGGTGTTACCTACGTCTTCAAGGCCAGCTTTGATAAAGCCAATCGGTCGGGTGCCAGCAGCTTCCGCGGACAGGGGATGGATCGCGGACTCGATGTGCTGGCCGAAATCCGCCACTCCCTGCATCTGCCCGTGACCACCGATGTGCATGAAACCGATCAGGTCGCAACCGTGGCGGAAGTGGTGGATGTGGTGCAAATCCCCGCTTTCTTGTGCCGTCAGACTGATCTGCTGCTGGCCGCTGGCCAATCCGGCAAGGCGGTTAACGTCAAGAAAGGCCAGTTCATGGCTCCGTGGGAGATGGCCAACGTTGTGGAAAAGGTGCGTTCGACCCGTAATGAGCGGATTATGCTAACCGAACGCGGAACATTTTTCGGCTATAATCGACTCGTCAATGACATGACTTCCATCGTGCAGATGCAGGCCCTGCGGGCACCCGTTTTGTTTGATGCCACCCATTCCACCCAATTGCCCGGTGGACTGGGTACGGCCAGCGGCGGCCAGCGGCAATACGTGGAGGTTCTGGCGGCGGCGGCAACGGCTGCCGGTGCCGACGGTCTTTTTATTGAAGTGCATCCGGAGCCGGAAAAGAGTCCGTCCGATGCGGCGACCATTTTGCCCCTGGATCAACTGGAATCTCTGCTGATTCGATGCCTGGCCATTCGCGAGGCTCTACGCGGCACGCAGCGAAAAAATTAAGGGCCAGCCAGAAAGTGTGAAGTTATTTTTTTCCGGTCCCGGAGCAAACGGCGTAAGGTGTGGGATCAGCGCGGCTGATGGAGATGGGTAAGGCCGTAAATTGTTGCCTGAGCCGATCACGTAACGTCGTAAGCACCGGCTTTTCGCTTTCCGCGTGGCCCAGGCAAATTGCAGACAGACCTGCGGCACGCAGGGCCAGCATATCATGGTGTTTGAGTTCTCCGGTGATGAGACAATCAAAAGTTTCGCCGCGCTGAAGGGCCTCCAGCGGCAAGCGTCCCGCACTGCCGGCCACAACGGCCAAACGCCGCAACCGCTGATTGTTCTGACCTATCGTCTGCACCTGCAAAAGATGCAGTGACCGACGAATATGGAGGGCCAGACTGGTCAATGACAACGGCGTATGCAAATCCGCCAGGCGTCCCAGTCCGACATTTTCCGGCGGATTTTCCATCATCAATAAGTCGAATGCCGGCTCTTCGTATGGATGGGCCTGCTTTAACGCCGCAACCACAGGGCCGGCCAGTGTGGCGGGTAACACGGTTTCAAACCGAATTTCCGAAACCCGTTCCAACTCGCCTTTCTTCCCAACTGCGGGCCTAGCACTTTCATCTCCCAAAAATGTACCCGTCCCGGCGGTGCGAAAACTGCATTGGGAATACCGGCTGCCGGGACCAATATGGCCGGCACCGGCCCTGTAAACCGCCTCGGCCACCTGCTCCACCGCGGATTGCGGTACAAAGGTCACCAGTTTGAGGTATCGTGTGGTGGTGGTAGCGCAGCCCAGCGATCCACAGACCGTTGCCCCCAACAATTGCGACAGGGTGTCGTTGGTGCCTCCCGGGGCGGCATCCAAAGCGGTATGCGGGGAATATAGCCAGATATTCTTTGCGGCCAACTCCACCGCCAGATGCTCCGGCTGATCACCGCCGATGCGTAAATCAAGAATTGGTTTGAAAATCGGCGGATGGTAACAGATCAGCAAATCGGCCGCCTGCCGGAGAGCTTCATTGGCGACGGCACGGGTTAAATCCAGAGCGATCAGTACGCGGCTAATGGGGGCTGATAGCGGGCCTGAAAGCAACCCGACATGGTCCCACGCCGCAGCCAAATGCAGTGGGGCGATGATCTGCATGCAAGCGGCAACGTCCGAAAGTAAAACCGGTTTGCGCGAGGCTTTGAGTTTATGCTGTGGCATTACATGCCTCCGTGAGATAACGATCATACCATTGAGCAAATTTTCGGGTAATCGCCCCGGGCTTTTCGGTGCCAACGGCATGGCGTTCAATGCGGCATACGGGCATGATCCCCATGAGCGCGTTGGTTAGAAATATTTCTGACGCCGAGAGTAGATCCTCTACATAAAGCATTTTTTCGTGTACTGTTATGCCCTCTTTATCACTTAAATTTATCAGGACATTTCTGGTAATTCCAGGAAGGCACATTCTAAACGCCTTATCCACCGGATATTGGCAAGGTGGCGTAAAGACACTCCCATCCGCGACCACAAAAACATTGCTCACGCAGCCCTCGGCCAAGGCGTTTTCCGCGGCGGTCAGCCACAGGGCTTCGCCTGCCCCAGCCACCTGGGCCTGACGCAAGGCCAGCAGCCGGTCTATATAGCTGAGCGTTTTGTGGCCGGTAGACGGCATCCGGGGATTCTGCCGGTAGTTGGATACCAACACGGTCATGCCATTTTCATAAAGGGTGGGTGGATAGGAGACCAACGGAGCGGCGGAAATAAGCATGGTATACGGGTGGTCAGCGGCATCGCCGCCAGGAAAATGCGTATCACCAGCGCTAATACTAAGACGAATTCGGGCTTCAGAGAGATTTTCGGCGGCCATCAGTTCTTCAATGCAATCGGCAATTACCGCCCTGTCCAGGTGCAGCTCCATCGCCAGGGTCGCGGCACTGGCATGCAGGCGGTCCAGATGGGCGTGGAGCAAGGGCACTCGGCCCCGGCGAGCACGCATGGTCTCAAACAAGCCGGCCCCATGTAAAAATCCACCATCCAGCGGAGCAATGCGTGCATCTTCATAGAGCAACACCCGCCCATTGAGTACGACAAAATCCGACAAGTCTCACCTGCTGCAAAACAGTTTCACTGCCCTGGACGTTGGCTCCGTCATGCTTACCGAGGACATTGTCAAGCGGGAGCGTGGGGGCGTCAAATAAGGCGCGGCAGCGGGCTTCCTGAAAGTGCCCACTTCACTTTGCCCTTCCCAATGGGTATGATATCAATAGGTTTGGCTTTTTATTAGGAGTTTATATCCATGCCAATTACTTTAAGCGAAACGGCGGCTAAAGAGGTCAAAAACATTATCAAAGACCAAGGGCTCTCGCCGGAGGCAGCGCTGCGCGTCGGTGTCAAGGGCGGTGGATGTTCGGGGTTCAGTTATGTATTGGACCTGACTGAAGAGGCTGCGGAAACCGATGAAGTGATGGAATCCCACGGAATTAAGGTTGTATCCGATCGCAAGAGCTACCTCTACCTCAATGGTACTGAAATCGACTTCAAGGACGAAGTGATGGGGCGTGGGTTCGTATTTAAGAATCCCAATGCCACGCATTCCTGTGGTTGCGGGTCGTCATTTAGTGTGTAAGCTCGATGGAATCCGCCAGTTTTGGATCGTTGTGCAGGGGCTATGCGGTTAGGGACTGGGCAAAGATAAATTCGTGTTTACGGCACAGGAATTTTGGCTGCTGGCAGGACGCCAGCGACGCGCATACCTTGGCCCTGGGTCTCTAGCAACGCAGAGAGCGGCCAAAAGAACCAGCCGGAAAGGGTGAAGTTATTTTTGCCCGGTCCCTTACCCTATGAAATAGCCCAGAGGGGTGTAGTTTGCCCCCTTAGGCTCCCGCTTGGCCAAGGAATTGTCCGGGTCGGCGGTGCTGGCCTGAGTGGGTGGTTTTCCCGAAAAAGCATCAGGCGGTATACTTTGATCGTCTGTTGGCGTTTACGACAAAGGGATTTCGTATGATGACGTTGCGTTTGGCAAGATACCTCAAGGCGGTGTCGGGGTGGCTGATTGTGGCTCTGGTCGCAGTGATGCTGGTGAGTGGCCTAACCGCCTGTTCCAATGGGCAGTTCGTCAATCCGTTTGCTAAGAAATTTGTGCCGACCCCGGTACCTTCGGATTTTTCCGTGGTCATTGATCGCAACGTGTCAACTTATTTCAGTCGGCAGCATATCCGGCAGGTTATCACCGCGTCGGATATGATGAGTCGCACCACATTTACCAATCTTAGCGATTATCACAACACCATTACCTCGCAATATACGGTGGCTGTGCCGCTGAACCAGGCCCAGCTTCAACACATGTGGAATGAGGTGTGCCGTAACCATTTGATGCGCGGCGCTTTGACGTGGACGACATGGTACGGACCGATTGATGCGTATCAGCGCGATAGTATGACCTTGCAGATTCGCGCTAATAAGATGGAAGTGATCTACCACCAGTTGAACCATTGGGATGCTGATAAAGTGGGCTTGGTGTTGGCCTGCGAATCTGTAAGTCTGCCCGTGGGACAAAGTGTTAAGCCAAGTTTACCGCCGGTACCTGCCAAACCGGTATCCAAGCCGGTGCGGAAACCCAAGTTGGCCCAGCCATCGCCGCCGCCGGTGAACAGCACTCAGCCGGCGGTAAAATCGGGTGTCACCACCCAACCATAACGGGTGGCGGTGGCGTGTCGGTCATTCGGGCTGGATGGCCGCTGGTGAGCGGGCGCTGGTTGATAAGGGACCGGGCAAAAATAAATTCGTGTTTTACGGCGCAGGAATTTTAGGCGCTGGCGAGGCGTGAGCGACGCTTATCTTTGCTCCAACCGAACTCAGCGGTCGTATCGCGCCGCGCCAAATACCGGCGAAATGGCTGCCAATATGGCATCTTTGGTCAAACTGTGTTTTCAAAAAGCCGTTATTTTTGACGGAAACCTGATCTTTTCATTTTGGTACGCCTTTTGTGAATGGCTTCATTGCTATGATGATGCGTAGCTTGCGCTTGTCTGGCGTGGCTGCGGGCAACATTCCAAGCATTTAGAATCTTGGTTGTGCCATGCCTCCAATGAAAAGGAGAAACAAGCGATGAGACTCGATAAATTCACGATCAAGGCGCAGGAAGCTTTGGCGGCGGCGCAATCGCGAGCGGTGGAAGCGAACCACAGCGAGGTGGGCAGTTTGCATCTGTTGGCCGCACTTTTGGATGACCGTGACGGAATCATTCCGCCTCTGCTGGCCAAATTGGGTGTTGATGGCCAGCGGCTGGCTTCGGTAGTGGAATCGGAACTCAATCGCCTGCCCACGCTTTCCGGTGGCTCGCAGCCGGGAATGTCACGAGATTTAACCGCAGTGCTGACCGCCGCTCAGAAGCAGGCCGATCAGCTTAAGGATCAATACGTTTCCACCGAGCATTTATTTCTGGCGACGTTAAACACTCCGTCAACTGCCAAAGACGCGTTGGTGGGCCTGGGCGTTAACCGAGATGCCGTTCTTAGCGCCTTAAAGGATATTCGGGGTAATACCCGCGTGACGGATGCCAATCCTGAAGATAAATATCAGGCTCTGGAGCGTTACAGCCGCGATCTGGTGGAATCCGCCCGGCGAGGCAAGTTGGATCCGGTCATTGGTCGCGATGAAGAAATTCGTCGGTGTATGCAGGTTCTCAGCCGCCGCACTAAAAATAATCCGGTATTGATCGGTGAGCCTGGCGTGGGCAAGACGGCGATTGTCGAAGGCTTGGCCCAGCGCATTCTCTCCGGCGATGTGCCGGAAGGGCTTAAAAACAAAAAGCTTATGGCCCTGGATATGGGAGCTTTGGTGGCGGGGGCTAAATACCGCGGAGAGTTTGAAGACCGTCTGAAAGCCGTGGTCAAAGAGGTCGAGCAATCCGCCGGCAGCGTCATCTTGTTTATTGATGAATTGCACAACGTGGTGGGTGCTGGCCGGGCGGAAGGCAGTATGGATGCTTCCAATTTGCTCAAGCCGGCCTTGGCTCGTGGTGAACTGCGCTGTGTGGGTGCGACCACGCTGGATGAATACCGCAAGCATATTGAAAAGGATCCCGCGTTAGAGCGCCGCTTCCAACCCATTATGGTCAATCAGCCGTCGGTGGAGGACACCATAGCCATTTTGCGTGGTCTCAAGCCGCGCTATGAAACGCACCATGGTGTGCGCATTCAGGACGCGGCCTTGGTGGCTGCGGCCACGCTTAGCCATCGTTACATCACCGATCGTTTTTTGCCGGACAAGGCTATTGATCTGGTGGACGAAGCGGCCAGCCGTCTGCGTATTGAAAACGATTCCATGCCGGCGGAGCTTGATGATACCCGGCGTCGCATCATGCAGTTGGAGGTGGAACGCGAAGCCCTCAAAATGGAAAAAGATGAAGCCTCGCGCCAACAGTTGCAGCGCAATGAAAAATTACTGGCGGACCTCACGGAAAACAACAACCGCCTTACCGCCCGCTGGCAGCAGGAATCGGGCGCTCTAAAGGCCATCAAAACCATCCGCGAAAAAATTCAACAGGTTAACACCCAGTTGGAAGAGGCCCAGCGCCAGGGCCGGCTTGAGGAAGCGGCAAGATTGCGTTACAGCGATCTGCGGCAACTGGAGGAAGAACTCATACGTCGCCAAAAACTGCTCGATACGCTGGTCCAAAGCGGTGAATCCATGGTACGTGAAGAAGTTACGCCGGAGGAAATTGCCGAGGTGGTGGCGAAGTGGACGAATATCCCGGTTGCGAAAATGCTGGAGGGAGATCGGGAGCGGCTGCGGCACATGGAAGCCTTTCTGCAACAGCGCCTCATCGGCCAGGATGATGCCGTGCGGGCGGTATCGAATGCGGTGCGACGGAACCGCGCGGGGTTGGGTGATCCGCGGCGGCCGATCGGCAGTTTCATGTTTTTAGGCCCCACCGGAGTGGGCAAAACCGAGCTTTGCAAGGCCCTGGCTGATTTTCTCTTTGATACCGAGGATGCCATGATTCGCATTGACATGTCGGAATTCATGGAGCAACACAGCGTGGCCCGTCTTATCGGAGCGCCGCCGGGATACGTGGGATACGAGGAAGGTGGGGTGCTTACCGAAGCGGTGCGCCGACACCCGTACAGCGTGATTCTTTGTGACGAAATCGAAAAGGCCCATCGTGATGTATTTAACGTGCTGCTGCAGGTGCTTGATGACGGCAGGCTGACCGATGGCCAGGGGCGCACCGTTGATTTCAAAAACACCCTCATCGTGATGACCAGCAATATTGGATCACAGG
>JABEVA010000100.1 GCA_013044065.1 Phycisphaerae bacterium | reverse complement strand
TCCAGAAGGGGAAGACCACGAATAAGGCAAAGGCGGCCGGCAGCAACCCGAACACGATGCCGCGTTTGAAGATAGAACCGGCCAGAAGCGGCAGCAAAAAGCACAGGCCGAAGATCCCGCCCCAGACCAAGTGTTGGTAAAGCCGCCATTTATTGAAATCGCCGGAAAGGCTGCAATGCAGCAATGCAAAGAGATTCAATTTGCCGCAAAGCCACGCCGCGCCGCCATTCACCAGAGCGCCGAATACACCGGCGGCGAAGGTCATGGAGATTTCGCGGGGAACGCTGCTGGAGGTACCGGCGGAGGCCATAAAAACTCCCTAAGGCGGATCCGAGGGAGTATAGCATCGTCGGCGTGGGCATTATTTTCAAGTGGCGCGTGGGTGGGCGCTGTCGTAGGCCTCGCGAATACGGTGGGTGGTCAGGTGGGTGTAAATTTGCGTGGTGCTCAGGCTTTGATGGCCCAGCAATTCCTGCACCGACCGTAAATCGGCCCCATGGTTGAGCATGTGAGTGGCAAAGCTGTGCCGCAGCGTATGCGGGCTGATATCCGGATCCAGATGGGCTTCCAGCAGATATTTATCCAGCTTGCGGCGTACGGACCGGGTGCTCAACCGCTGCCCGTGCTTGTTAATAAACAATGAAGAGACGGAACTTCCGGCTGGCAAGGTGGAATTGCGCATGGGCAGATATTTCTGGATGGCGTTCATAGCGGTTTGGCCGACGGGGTTCAGACGTTCCTTTTTGCCCTTGCCGCGGACCTTGATGACATTGCCGGAGAAATCGACATCGTCGATGTTCAGCCCCACCAGTTCGCTTACCCGCATGCCGGTGCTGTAAATAACTTCCAGCATGGCCTTATCGCGCGACCCCAGCAGGTCCGAATCCTTCGGGGTTTGCAGCAGCCGGTTGACCTGCTCTTCGGTCATGAATTTGGGCAGGCGTTTTTCCAGCTTGGGAGTGCGAATGGTGAGCATGGGGTTATTGCCGGTGAGGCCACGTTTGTTGAGGAATTTGAAAAAGCTGCGCAGGGTGGCCAGTTTTCGGGCCATGGTGGCTTTGGAATAATTCTGTTCGCGCATCTTCTGAAGGTAGTTGCGCACGTCATCAACGTTGGCGTTAACCAACAGTTGATCAAGGTGCTCCGGCGAAGGTTCGGTGGCTTGGGCCGACGCAATCGCGGTGGCGGTTGGGGCTGGCGCCGACAGAGTCTCCTGGCCCTCTACCGAGGGTGTTGGGGCCGCCGGCGGAGTGCCGGGATTGGCCAAAAATGCGCCGAATTGCTTGAGATCGGCACCATAGCATCGACTCGTATAGCTGGAAAAGTGCCGTTCAAATTGCAGGTAGTTGAGAAAATCTTGAACACGTGCTGGGAGAGTAAAGTTTTCCATGATGAAATTACCGCCTCTATACCGGGGGGCGTTGGGGGGACTTTTCCATAGGCCCCGAAACGTCGCGTTACCGGCACGACACAGGATGCCATCAGAGCGGCTTCCAGCCATCTCTGCCACGATTCTCTCTTCGGCCATTATGCGGCCCCACTTTCGGCCAACCTTATCGAAACATCCTGCCTGGGGCACCTTTGCCGACTTTGGCTGGAATCTTCCGATGGCCGCTTGCTCCGAACACTTCTATCGGCTGTTTGGTTACGCGGACTAAACGCCGCCGAGGCTTTTGGAACGGTGATTTTCCGGGCGTTGAAATTTGAGAAAATCAGCACTTTGTATCGGACCGTGAGGGCCTATAACTTGAGAGATAACCAACAGGCTTGCAATTCTGGTTCTAAGCGCCATAATTCGGTGCTTCGCGGGTGTCGCGGGGCGATGTCCGGCTGCAACCGCGTTGACGGTAGCGCCGGGGCTGCGGCTCTCGATGAATATCGGACGGCAGGGGTCTGCCGGGGGCTGCGGCATCCGTATTGATTCGCCGCCACCGGGAATGGATCGGCCGCGATTTCGAAGATTGGAAATAACGGTATATGGATTACGCATTAGCGGTTGCAACGGCTCTGGGAGCCTTGAGCATTTACCTGCTTTTGCCGCGGGGACGTGGCTCGCTGGTAAAAACCGGAGCCCTGGTAGGCGTGTTGACGCTGGGGGTGGCCATTCTTTATCTGGTGCGTTGGGTGGGCCATCATGAAGCGGTGGGTCAGGGCGCGGGGCTGGGTATCTTTTTCTATCTGTTTGCCATCATCGCGGTTATCTCGGCTACGGCGGTGATATGTCATCCGCGACCGTTGTATAGTGCGCTCTATTTTGTTCTGCTGACCCTGGCCATGGCGGGGCTGTTTATTTTACTTTTGGCGCAGTTCATGGCCATCGTGTTGATTATCATTTATGCCGGGGCCATTTTGGTAACGTACATTTTTGTTATTATGCTGGCGAGTCCCGGCGGTAATGTGGCCGTGGCCGATTACGACCGTGTAACGCCGGATCCATTGCTGGCGGTGCTGGTAAGTTTTGTGCTGTTGGGCACGGTGCTGCAACTGATGTTTATCGGTCAACCGCGGACTTTTATGGCCGCACGACCGGTTCGTGCGGTTGCCGTTGGCGTGATCAGGGGCCACCAATCCTTGAGCGATAAGCCGGCTCTGCGGATCGGTGGTATGGAACTTTTGGGCGTGAACCTGTATTCGCAGTATGCCTTGCCGCTGGAACTGGCCGGTATTTTGCTTACCATTTCCCTGGTGGGAGCGGTGATGATCGCCCGCAAGAATGTACCTGTCGCCGGGGTGCTGGGGACGGGCCAGATGCCTGTGGAATAATTCCACGGTAAAAAAAGGAATCGGTGATGCCGGTGATGAGTCAAGCGGTTTTATATCAATACCTGGCGCTGGGAGCGGTTCTCTTTGTGCTGGGGCTGATTGGTTTTGTGGCCCGCCGCAACATGATCCTGATATTTCTATCCACGGAAATCATGTTTCAGGGGGTGGCCGTCATCCTGATTGCCTTTAGCCGGTATTGGATGAATATGGACGGCCAGTCGTTTGTGATTTTTCTTTTGACCATCGCCGCAGCGGAAGCCTCCCTGGCCCTGGGGCTGGTGATCTTGTTGTTCCGGCGGCGGGAAACGTTGGATGTGGATGTCTGGTCGGAAATGCAGGGATAAGCTCAAAAGGGTGGCCCGGAGATTGCGCAAGGACGGGATGGATACGCGAGAATGGAATCGGCGGCCAACGCCCCAGCCGCGGCGGTTGGCCGCACGGCTGATGGCCGGGCCGAAATGAAATTATAGCCGGAGAGTTTTCAACTTATGCTGCCAGATTTGTCCATGATGCAGAGCGTAGCTCTGATACCCGTATTTCCGCTGCTGGCGGCGCTGATCATTGCGTTGTTTGGGGCACGCGTCCTGAAAACCCGTTCCTGGATGCCGGCGGTGATTGGCGTGGCCATTTCAGCCGTGCTGGCCTTGTCGTTGTTGGTGATGTTCCAACGGGGAAATATCGTCGGTGTTTATCAGCTTACCCTATACCATTGGATCAGTTCCGGCGGATTTTCCATTCCGATCGGCATTTATGTCGATCCGCTGACGAGCTTATTTCTGGCGTTTATCACGTTTGTCTCCACGTTGATATTTATCTATTCCTGTGGGTATATGCAGGGGGATTACGGCTATTTCCGCTTCTTTGCGTACATGAATATGTTTGTATTTTTCATGTGTACTCTGGTGTTGGCTGATAACTTCGTGCTGTTGTATTTAGGCTGGGAAGGCGTGGGTCTGGCCAGCTACCTGCTGGTGGGTTACTACTATACCAAGCCGGCAGCGCGGGAGGCGGCCAAAAAGGCGTTCATCGTGAATCGCATTGGCGATACCTGTTTGGCCATTGCCATTTTCATTATTTACCTGGTTTTTCATACCGAAACCTTCAGTCGGATATTCTACTCCAGCGACCTTAAGAATGTCGGGTTTCTGGCGGCCCATCACGGTACGCTGATCTGGATTGCCCTGTTGCTGATGTTTGGGGCATTTGCCAAATCGGCCCAGTTTCCCCTGCATGTGTGGTTGCCCGATGCCATGGAAGGCCCCACGCCGGTGTCGGCGCTTATTCACGCCGCGACCATGGTCACCGCCGGCGTGTACCTGATCGCCCGTTGTATGCCGCTGTTCACCCTGGCCCTGCCGGTGCTGCATCTGGTGGGGGTGGTGGGTGGTTTCACCGCATTTATGGCGGCCACTATTGCCATGTGTCAATATGATATGAAGCGGATATGGGCCTATTCCACGGTTTCGCAGCTGGGCTACATGTTCATGGCGCTGGGCGTGGCTTCCGGCACGGCGGCGGTATTTCATGTCTTCACCCACGCTTTTTTCAAAGCGTTGCTGTTTTTGTCTACGGGATCGGTGATGCACGCGATGGGCGGCGAATTGGATATACGCAAAATGTCGGGGATTCGCAAGGTGATGCCCATTACCGCCGGCTGCCTGTTGATCGGTGCCTTGGCGCTTTCCGGCTTTCCGGGCTTTTCCGGATTTTTCAGCAAGGATGAAATTCTTTCAGCGGCAATGAATGCCACCTGGACCTGGGGGCCACTGCTTTCGGTGGTGGGACTTGTGACCGCTCTTATCACAGCCTATTACACGTTCCGGGTCTTTTTTCGTGTCTTCATGGGCGATCTGGTGTTGCCGGCCACAGCGGGCCTGCATGAACCATCCGCATTTGTGCTGCCCGGGCAGGATCGGCACGAATCTCTGGCAGAGCATGAAGCTCATGGTGAGGCCGGGCTTGAGGCTCAGGGGCATAAACCGTCGGACGGGTCCGTGGCAATGTGGATGCCATTGATTATTTTGGCCATCGGGGCCGCGTTTGCCGGATACCTCGGTGTTTTTGGCGGAGCCAACGGTGGCGGGTGGATTCAATCTTTCCTAAGCCCGGTGCATTTGCTTAATGGAACGGTCCCTCCGGTCACCATCACTCCCGGCACGCATATTCCGGTGCGGACGGTATCCACCGTACGCGTGGCTCCACTGATGCTGATGGCTGTGAGTTCGGCGCTGGTGCTGCTGGGGGTGCTGGTTGCGGCCTATTTTCACTGGGTCAACCGTCGCGCCGCCGATCTTGTCGGTGCGTCGCTCCGTCCAGTGGTGACGTTTCTGGAAAACAAGTGGTACATCGACGAACTTTATAACTACGGCATTGTTGAGCCGCTGTGGTTGTTGGGGCAGGCGCTATCCATCTTTGATCGCTTTGTGGTGGATGGGGTGGTGTTTGTGATCGGATTTTTCCCCCAGTTTACGGGCTATATTCTCAAAGCCACGCAAAGCGGGCGGTTGCGGTATTACGGCATCGGCATGATTGCGGGGATCGCGGTGGTGATTCTGGGAGTGTTGTATCTCCTGCGGTAAACATAAGCCTCTGGACCGTTGAAACCGGTGCCGGGCCATGGACGCACCGGCCTGCAAAATAAAATCGGGATGTAAAAATAACATGAACAGCAATCTGTTAATACCCTTGATGCTACTGGCCACCATGATCGGTGCCCTGCTGGTGTTGGCCCTGCCCCGCCGCGACAACGATCGGGCCGTGGGAATGCTGGCTTTTTTTGTTTCGCTGGTGCCGCTGGTTTTGGGCGTTTTGATGGCCGCGCACTTTAATTATGAGGATGGCGGACAGTGGCAAGAGGTTTTTGACGCAGCATGGATACCGCAACTGGGCATCCGATTTTCCGTGGGCGTGGATTCCATCAGTCTGTGGCTGACGCTGCTGACAGTGGTGGTAACGCCGCTGTGCATTCTCGACGCGGTGGGCAAAGTTCGTCATCGGCATAACGAATTTTATTTCTGGATGCTGCTGATGTATTTCGGTCTCATCGGCATGTTTTGCGCTACGGATGTCATGCTGTTTTACCTGTTTTTTGAATTTACCCTTATTCCCATGTTTTTCATGATCGGAATCTGGGGGGGAGTGGAACGTCGGCGGGCGGCGGGCAAATTTTTTCTCTATGCTTTTACCGGATCGGTATTTGTGCTGGCCAGCCTCATTTACCTGGCTTGGGTGCACGACGCCAAATTCGGTACGGTATCCTTTTCACTTAGCGCCCTGTACCAAGCCGGGCAATCCTTAAGCCTCGGTCAACAGTGTCTGGTGTTTGCGGGATTACTCATTGGCTTTGCCATCAAAGTTCCGCTGTTTCCGCTGCATACCTGGCTGCCTCTGGCCCTGTCCGAATCTCCCACGCCTGCGGCCGTGATGATGGCCACCTTTAAGCTGGGGGCCTACGGTCTGATCCGTTTCGCCTTGCCTATGTTGCCCTTGGCGGTGGAGCGGCTTACGCCTCTGCTGGCGGTGTTGTGCATTATTTCCATTCTTTACGCAGCCTTGGTGAGCTGGGTACAAAAGGATATGAAAAAGCTGATTGCTTATTCGCTGGTCAGCCATTTGGGCCTCTGCGTGCTGGCGATGCTCGCCCTGACCACCACGGGGCTGACCGGATCCGTGATGATCATGATCAACCAGGGGCTGACCGTGGCTGCCCTGCTGCTGATTATCGGCATGATTCAACAACGCTACGGTACACGCAATCTGAAAGATGTTTCGGGTTTGTTCCTGCGATTGCCGGCGTTGGGCTTTTTTGTGGGCTTTTTTGTGATTGCCACGGTGGCGGTCCCCGGCCTGAACGGTTTTATCAGCGAATTGCTTTCGTTGGTAGGGACGTATGTCAGCGGCAGCAGTCACGGCGGAGAACTGGGGCCGCGGTACGCCATTCCCGCGGCCTTGGGCATGATTTTCGGTGCCTTGTACATGCTGTACTGGCTGGGCAAGGTCTTTTTCGGTCCGCTGGAAGAACCGGCGCGGGAATCTACCGCAGGTTCCGCTCATGTTGCCGCACCGCCGCAGGACTTGAATTTCCGCGAATGGCTGGTCTTGACTCCGTTGGCGGTATTGGTGCTGATCTTGGGCCTTTATCCCAATCTGCTGCTACGCTCGCTGGATCCGGCGGTCCAAGTAATTCGCGCCCCGGACGTGGCGGTGGAAAAGGTTGGTTCGGTTGGACATTCGCCGGCGATGGCGTGGTCCATTCACCACAAAGTGCTTGTTGTGCGATCACCGCGGGTGGTTGCGGCATCCATGCGCTGAAATGTAGGGGATGATACGTGGCTGATTATGTAAACACTTCACTGCCTGGCTTGTTGCCGGAGATTATTTTACTCTGCGCCGCCGCCGTGGCTTTGCTTTTGGGGTTGGCCCGTCGCGATGTGCTGCGACGACTTGCACAGTGGGCGGCGGTCATCGGAGTTGGAGCGGCGTTTGTGGCGGCTCTGAGCAACGACGTGGAGCGTCATACCACCGCGCTGGGCACCTTCATGACACTTTTGACCTGTGGTATCGGGATACTGCTGCTGTTTTCCGCATGGGAAATGCCCTTTGCGATGGATCCTGCCCAGACCGACCGCCACTATCGCGGTGAATTTTTTGCCATGCTGCTGTGCTCTCTGGCGGGCGTAAGCATGATGGCCAAAGTCAATAACCTCATCTGGCTGTTTCTGGCGTTGGAATTGGTTTCCATTCCCACTTACATTGTGGTGGCCACAGGTCGCGGCCAAAGCGAAGCCCAGGAAGCCGGCATCAAGTATTTCTTTCTGGGGGCACTATCGGCGGCGATTTATCTCTTCGGCTTGAGCTACCTCTATGGCTTTTCCGGCAGTACGCGATTTTCGGCCATTGCCGCGGCCTTTCAAGCCGGGATCAGCCCGCATCAAGTGCCTTGGATGGCCATTATCGGAGTACTCTTGGTACTCCTGGGCATCTCCTACAAGATTGCCGCCGTGCCGCTCCACTTTTACGCCGCGGATGTTTATCAGGGGGCGGCCACACCCGTCACCGCCTTTCTTTCTTTTGCCCCCAAAGCGGCTGGTTTTGTGGCCATTCTCCTGCTGTTGCGGCTGACCGGTTGGCATTTTACCGGCGAACCCGGTAGCACCATTCCAGCGCTGCTTACGGTGATGGCGGTGCTAACCATGACCATCGGCAATGTACTGGCACTTTTGCAGCGTAACATCAAACGCATGTTTGCCTTCAGTTCCATCGCCCACAGCGGCTATATTCTGGCGGCACTGGTGGCCGGACCCGCCCTGGTTGCGGGCGGTGGCTGGGCCCATGACGGCGTGGCTGCGGCCCTGTTTTACCTGGCCGCCTACAGCCTCATGACCGTGGGGGCGTTTGCGGCGCTCATTTATATGCAGGGCAAAGCGGATGGGGCGGAAGATATTGATGATATTGCCGGCATTTCATCCGAGCATCCCTTGACGGCTGCCTGCATGGCAATATGTCTGTTGAGCCTGATCGGCATGCCAGGCACCATTGGCTTTCTGGGTAAATTGTTTATTGTGCAGGCGGATCTTTCCACGGGTCATTGGATCCTGGCGGTGTTGGTGGTGGTGAATGCGGCGATAGCCGCGGCGTATTATCTGCGCATCATCGCAGCCATGTATGTCCGTGAGCCGTGGAGCCCGTCGCACGTGCGTACAACGCTGGCCCCGCGGTTTGCGGCGGCTTTGTGTGCCGCTTTGGTTATTGGCTTTGGCCTGGCCCCCAGTCGGCTGCTTTCCGACGTCGGCCACGCCGCCGATTTCATGGTGGGGAATTCCGCTGCCGTCCATCTGACAGGTATCAAGAAAGCTGGTTCCGGATCAGGCGTTTGGTCCTTGCAGCCATCGCCCGTTCTGGGGCGGAATCCGGCCTTGGTGGCGGTGCGTATGCCATCGCCGTCGATCCGGCGATGAAATGACGCGGCTAAGCGGTATTCCGCCAGACGCCTGCACGTGAAATGGCGGAGGAGTATCGGCTGAGAAAACCAACCAACGCCGATCAAATGGGAACAAATCGAGAACAAAGAGGTGTTTCATGCAATTGGCACAGCGGCTTGATGTTGTCGCGGAGTCCATCACCTTGGCGGTCACGGCCCGGGCCGCTGCCCTGCGCAAGCAGGGTGTGGATGTGGTAAGTTTTGGGGCCGGCGAACCGGATTTTGACACGCCGGGGCCGATTAAAAAATCCGCCATCGATGCTCTTCTGGCCGGCAAAACCAAATATGAACCCACGCCCGGCACGCCCGAATCCCGCCAGGCTATTGCCGGCAAGCTTTCCCGCCACAACCACTTACCTTACAAACCGGAAGAAATTATCGTGTCCGTGGGTGGCAAGCACGCTCTTTATACGGCGCTGATGGCGGTACTGAACCCCGGCGACGAAGTCATCATTCCCGCACCCTATTGGGTCAGCTATCCGGAAATGGTGAAACTCGCGGGCGGCGTGCCGGTGTTCATCCAAGGGCAGGAGAGCCGCGATTTTAAAATCTCGCCCGAGCAGCTTGCCGCGGCTATCACCGCAAAGACACGCATGTTCATTATCAATTCGCCCAGCAACCCAGGCGGGCACACGTATCATCCCGCGGAGCTTTCCGCGCTGGCGGCTGTCCTGGACCCGCACCCGGACATCTGGGTCTGCAGCGATGAAATTTACGAGCGACTCATTTATGCCGGCCAGCAAACCTGTTCTTGGGCCGCCCTCCACTGGGAAAAGTGGAAGGATCGTACCATCACCTGCAATTGCCTAAGTAAAACCTACGCCATGACAGGTTGGCGCATCGGTTATACCGCTGGACCAAAACCTCTGATTACCGCCATGAACAAGCTGCAAAGCCAAATGACCAGCAACATCACCAGTTTTTGCATGCCTGCCATTGTGGAAGCCTACAACAATCCCAATCTGGAACAGGATGTCGAAAAAATGCGCGAAGCGTTTGAGGCCCGCGGTCTGCATATTTGGAAGCGGCTCAACGCGATTGCCGGCCTCAAGTGCGTCCGGCCCACCGGGGCATTTTATGTGTTCCCGAACATCGGAGGGGTGTTGAATCGTCCGCTGGGGCCTTCGGGCCACATGGCGACGCAAGCCGTGGAATTCTGCAAAATCATTCTGGATGAAGCCCATGTCGCGCTGGTACCGGGCAACGACTTCGGCTTTCCCGACCACGTACGCCTGAGCTTTGCCACCAGCATGACGAATATTGATAAGGGTATTGATCGCCTGGAAGCATTTTTGAAAAATTGACTGTCGCTCGTGGCTTCTGATGGCCGCGAGCCGAGAGGATTTCCGTGAATGCTTCGCCCGCCCAGTGACAGTTCCCGCGGATCGCCAGTGGTTGTCCCAATGTTGTGACGGCACCCCAGCTTGACGATGCTTGGGCTTGCGTTGCGCACGGCAAAGGGTTTGGCCTGTGGCCAAGACCTGTGCTGTCCGCACTTTGCCTTACCGCGTCTTATCGCGTGGCCGGCGTGGGCGTTAGCACTTTACCGATGGTATAGATGGCGGCGTTATCCACCATGATCGGACCGGAGATAATGGGTACGCCATTGACGGTCATGATCTTTCCATCCGCAGAGGTCAAAACCACCTTATGCCCATTGGCGGTCTGTTCGCGCAGTGTCGCGCGGTGTGGATCCAGTACCACCAGGTGCGCAATGGCATGATAGAAAATAAGGTTGCGCAAGGATTGCCGATTTTCTGATTTCATCAGCATCGCCAGTTTCGCCGGGGCAATTTGACTAAACGCGGCATTGGTCGGCGCAAAGAAAGTGTAATAAGCACCTGGTTGCGAAAATGTTTCCTTCAGGTGCGCCTTTCGAATGGCCTTGGCCAGCGTGGTAAACTGCGGTTCGCAGTTGATAATTTTATAAAGCGGGCTATGGGCCACGCGCGAAGGATTGCCCAGCAGCTTTTTGCAGGCGCTCTGGTGCCAATGTTGATTCCATTGCGAACATCCGGGCAATGCCGCCGCCAGCCCGATGATAAAAACGCACGCCATCCAGATTTTCTTATAAGCCATGTGGTACCCCTTAACCAAAAGCCGTTCAGAAAAAGCAATATAGAGGCAATGATCGGTAAATTCAACTGGAATTCGCTGCCGGGAAGAATCCTCACGGCTCTGTCGATGCCGCTTGAGATTGCTGGCTCAATAAGCCCTCCGGCGGTATGATAACTTTTTGATGTTCCGGGTTGACGCGAGGAAATCATGCGCCTGGGAATTCGGCGCAAGCTGATAGGCACTCTTATTCTGGTCGGTCTGCTGCCGTTGGCCCTGAGCCTGGTTGCCATTCTCGGCTTGGGGGCCAGGCTGCGCATCAATACCATCCATGTGTCCCTTCGCGCCCGGGCCAATACCTACGCCCATGAAATTGCTGATCGCCTGCAGGCCGAACTGGACCGACTTTATCTGCTGGCCCACCTGCCGGAAGTCGTGGCCTACACCCGGGAACAAGATGTGTTGGCGGCCGGCCGGCCGGGTGGTGCCACCACCCGGCCCGGAGCCCAGACGCGCCGCATCGAAGCAAGCTGGCCCAAGCTGCCGGATAATGCCGCGCCTCTGCGGATGATTTTGCACAATCCCATCGCCGAGCGACTGCGGCTGGTCAGCCAGAGCCGCCACGGAGAATACCATCTAATGGCGGCCGATCGCTATGGCCGACTGATTGCCGCGGACGTTAAACCCACCACGTATTTTCAGGCCCGGCAAGCTTGGTGGAAAATCGCCGTGGCCCCCGGCTGCAGCGGTTACATCAGTTCCATCGTGATGGATACAGAGAATCACCATGCTGCCGTTGTTCTGGCGGTCCCAGTCCGGGAGGAGCATGGGCGTCAAATTTATGGGGTGCTTAAAGAGACCTGTGATATTCAGTGGATCCAAAAAAGTTTCGCCCGTGGCGTAATCCCCATTGGGGCCACCGCCCAGATCTTCGATAGTCGTGCTAACACCACACTCTTCTCGGTTGGTCGTCCCTTGGTGGCACGGGGAGCACAGGCCAGATTTCTCAAAAATCGAGGCCGGATGGATGGTCGCTGGTGGCGTGAGCTGCTGCGCGGGCCTATTCTCGGATCGGCTCCGGTAACCTTCGGCATGGGCTTGCAGGTGGGCAGCGGCCGAGTCGTGGTGCCGCATTGGAATGTGCTGGTCAGCGAACCGACGGCACTGGTGGTAATGCCCATTTATACGATTGGGCGCACCATCGCTTTTGTCGGTGTGGTGCTCATCATGTTGTTGTTTTTGGTCGGCTACGGCATCAGCCAGCGGGAAATTATCAATCCAGTTCTGCGGCTCAGGCAGGCCGCCGGTGCGGTTGGTCGCGGAGAGCTTAACGTGCGCGTTATGCCCGAAGATCAGGCCGGACCTACGTTTTTTCAACACGATGAACTGGGCGATCTGGCCCATGATTTTGACAATATGACCCGTCAGTTGCAGCGCAATATCCACCAGTTGGAACGCAGCGATGAGGCCAAAAAGAGATTTCTGGAACTGGCCGGTCATGAATTGCGCACTCCCGTAACCACCATTGTGCTTACGGCGGATTTGCTGCGGCGGCAACTCAACGTCGCGGCCGCTGAAGGGGGCAACACCGCCGAAATGCTTCACGCGCTGGACATCATCGGCGCGAGGGCCCGTCGTCTGGACAAAATGATCAACGATATTCTCAAACTGGTGCAGACCGATCAATTTGCTGCGCCCCTCAATCGCACCACCTTCGATATGCGCGCCTTGATTTTAGAAGTATGCCGCGATCAAAGTGCGTTTTTAGCGGAGCGCCGCCAGAAACTGGATTTGGATGTCCCTGCCGAGTTGCCGTTTTTTTTTGGCGATCGCGAAAAGCTCGGCGACGTGTTTAGCAATGTCCTGACCAACGCCATCCGATTCTCCCCCGATGGGGCCGCCATTCATTTAGCCGCCCACAAAACCGTGGACGACCGCCTGGAAATTCTCATCAGCGATTCCGGCTGCGGCATCGCGTTGCAACATCTCGATAAGCTCTTTGAACCATTCCAGACCGGTGAAGATATGCGGCATCATCACAGTGGCACTGTCGAGTACGGCAGCCGTGGATTGGGGCTGGGGCTGGCCATTGTGCGACGCTTTGTCGAGGCCCATGATGGGCGGGTGGAAGTTCGCTCTACCCCTCAGGGAACCCAGGTTTTTATCAGTCTGCCGCTGACGCTGCCGCAGCAAACACTGCCCGATTCGCCTCCGCCAGTCGCCGTTGGCGATTTCTCCGACATTTAAGACAGTCCCACACGAGCGAGCCATCGCCGCACGCAATCATGGACAGATAAATTCCCTGGAGGGAGACGGTGCGGTCGAATTTCGTCCGTGCCACAGATATGATATTGCCATTGGACGGATGAATGACATGGCTATCGCGTTTCTGTATCCTTGGTGGCTGATCGCGACAGTGGTCGTCGCCGGGCTGGCGCTGCTGGCGGTATGGTCGCTCGGGCTTATGCCCATGCCCACGTCCACCTTGCGATTTTGGCCTTCAGCGGCGAGCTCCACGGGTCGTGAGGATTCGCGAAAAATAGATCCGCTCTGGCTTTTGGTGGCGGTGGCCGCAATGTTGGCTGCTCTGGCTCTTTTACATCCCATAGTCAAAATGTTTCCACCACCGTCGGCGAGGCCACCGCCGCCTGCCATCATTGCTGCCGGAGCCGCCATTCCGCAAGCCAAAACTAGTTCCCTTTTTGTTCGCTCCCGGAGGTTAGTAAAAAGCTCCAGTCCCGTGCGGCTCGACATCTCGTGGTCTGGTGGCCGGCGGACCGGGATTATTTCCGCACGCCGGCTTCAGGCCGGAATCACCTTAAGCGGTATACCCACTTCCGCCCGGGTATGGCACATAGCCCTGACTGCCGCAGGCCATACCCTTTGGCAACAAACATTGAAACGGCAAACTCCCGCGACGGTGGCAGTTAATTTTCTTGGACCGCCTCCACGGCCTCTGGTGCGTTTGTGCGGCTTGGCCAAAGGGGTGGCCATCAACAGGCTTGGCCTTCATCCCGCTCTGTGGATTCTCAACAGATCCAATACCAAGCTGGGCCGAACATTGGTAGTCCGTGGTGATGCGGTGCTGGCTCTGGGTCCGGCAGTGTTGCCCGGTATTACCCTGCGTCCAGCGGATGCGATGTTTCCGGCCAAGGGCCGGACCATGACCTATTTGCATCTGGCCAAGACGGTCTCTGATCCGCTCTTGGATCATCTGCGATGGCATCAGATTGGATTCCGTATCTTTTATAAGGCCGATCTTAGTGTCCACTGGAAGGCTCTGGTCACTTCCACGGGCCAAGGCTTGGGCAGTCATCCATGGCCATTTTTGGCTCAGCACTATAACCAAAACGGCAATGTATGGGATTTCTGGCTGGCGGCACCACTGGATTTTCGCTCTACACATTGGCCCCGCCATAGCTCATTTGTGATTTTTTTTGCCAATCTGCTCCAAAGTCTGCGTGCCCACAGCGCCACGGATATGTCGGTTACGCGATGGGTGAGCCAGATTTTACCGTCCACGCCCGGTGCCCAAGCATCGCATCAGCCTATCGGCCCCAGGATCATTTCGTTGGTGGGTTGGTTGGGCCTGACCGCGGGGGGGCTGGTGATGGTGGCGCTGGTTGGTTTTGCGCGGCGGATCCGGTCGGTTTGAACTACGCCATAACATTATCGATCAACCGGGTGGAACCCGCACGCGCAGCGGCCAGAAGCAGGCATGGGCCTTGAATTAGCGGCTCATGGGGTTGCAGGGTTTCCGGGTGGCACGCTAGGGCATAATCCACGCTCAGACCTGTGCCGGCAATCGTTTCACGTATGGTCCGGCAAACCACGGCGGCATCCCGTTGGCCGCTGTGAATTTGGGCCGCCGCACGCTGCAACCCGTCGTAAATCGCCGTCGCCTTGGCGCGATCATCGGCATTTAGATAACGGTTGCGGCTGCTCATGGCCAAGCCATCCGGCTCGCGGACGGTGGGAACAGTGATCACTTCAAGAGGAAAGTTGAAGTCCATGACCATACGGCAGAGGATGAGTTGTTGCTGAAAGTCTTTCTGGCCCAGCAGCAGGTGCGTGGGGGCGATGATATGCAGCAGCTTAGCCACCACGGTGCACACACCGCGAAAATGTCCCGGTCGGATGGCCCCCTCCAAAATGTCGGCCATTGGTCCAGGATCCACAGTAACCGCCGGTTCGTTGTGCGGATACATTTCCTCCCCTTCCGGTGCAAATAGGCTCTGTGCGCCCCATTTTGTCAGCAATTCTACGTCGGCGGCCAAGGGCCGCGGATACCGGGTAAAATCCTCCCCCGGACCGAATTGCGTCGGATTGACAAAAATTGATGCACAGACGTGCCCGCCGCGACCGGCAATTTCCCCGGCCAGTTTCACCAGGCTGCCGTGCCCTTCATGCAAAGCCCCCATAGTGGGCACAAACGCCATGAATTGGTCTGGTGGAAGCGTACTGCGAAAAGTTCGCCATTCCAGCACAGTGCGAAAAATGTTCAGCGGTGATTGGGTCATAGGCTTCATCATAATGCGCATTGAAAGAGAGAAACATTGGAATGTAAAGCGATCAGCGATTCCTGATTTCTGCCCGGTCTGTGGTACAATAGCTCGCCGCAGCAGTGTGAAGAGCATGACGAGTGTTAAAAATACAGGATGGACGTGCCATGGCCCGAAAATTTACCGATCTTACAGAAAAGGAAAT
This sequence comes from Phycisphaerae bacterium, assembly GCA_013044065.1. Classification (GTDB taxonomy): domain Bacteria; phylum Planctomycetota; class Phycisphaerae; order WQYP01; family WQYP01; genus JABEVA01. Next base: position 1,916 of record JABEVA010000100.1, on the reverse strand, counting down.
CCTAGCCCTGGCCATCACCCAGGAAGAAGAAGATGGTCGCATTTATGGTGAATTTGCCCTGACCTTGCGCCCCACATTTCCGGAATCCGCCAAGGTCTTTGACGAAATGCAAAAAGAGGAGTCCGACCATCGGCACAGGCTCATTGAGCTATACCAGCAGCATTTTGGCGAACATATCCCCCTGATTAAGCGCGATGAAATTCGCGGCTTTGTCAAACGCAGCCCGCTATGGCTGGTGCTGAAAAAAGGCCCCAAAGCCATGCGCCAGCAGGCGGAAATCATGGAATTGGAAACCCGCCGCTTTTATGAAAAGTCCGCTGCCCGCACCACCAATGCCTCCATTCGCAAACTGCTCATAGATCTGGCCGAGGCCGAGCAAAAACATTCCGATGTTGCCGCCCATCTCGGGGAGACCAACATCACCTTCGACGTGCAAAAACAGGAGGACGAAGCCAAAAAGAGGTTGTTTGTACTGCAAATTGTCCAGCCGGGGCTTGTGGGGTTGATGGATGGTTCCGTTTCTACCCTGGCTCCGATTTTTGCGGTGGCCTTCTTCAGCCATGATCCATGGGCCGCCTTTCTGGCGGGTTTGGCCACGTCGGTGGGTGCTGGTATCTCCATGGGTTTTGCCGAGGCCCTTTCCGACGATGGTGCATTAACGGGCCGCGGGCACCCTTTGGCGCGTGGCATGGTCTGCGGCCTGATGACCGCGGCGGGCGGGTTGGGCCACACGCTGCCGTTTCTCATTCCGCATTTTGTAACCGCCACCAGTATTGCCGCCGTGGTGGTGTTTTTTGAATTGCTTGGAATCAGTTGGATTCGCTACCGGTTCATGGATACTCCGCTCTGGCAATCATTTCGCACGGTGTTCATTGGCGGTTTGCTGGTTTTTATCGCCGGCGTGGCCATCGGCTACTTCGGCCACGGTGCCGGATGATTTGCTTTCCGTAAAACTTCGGCTAAGATATAAACGAGGGTTGAGTTGTTGCTGAAGCTGTTACCGCACTGATGTAAATCGGTGTGACTTGCAAAGATTTTGTAAGGCGGTTATCATCTTCAAACCAAGGTTGGTGAAACGTGCAGTTGATTAACAACCGCCTTTCATCAACAGTAAAGGCTCGGCTGGCCGCACAGTGGTAAAGCCGGGCAAAAAGTGGTCAATCGTGCGGTGTAAACACCGTGAAAACCTAAGGGGTTTTCAGTACGCTTGACAGAATTTAACGGCGCGGTAATATGACCCTCCCAAGTCGGGCGTGAAACATGGGCCTGACCAAGTGGAGCCAAACACCAGGCGAAATTGCAGTGGTGATGAGCGACGCGATGGATAGCCGATAGATGTCGGCCATCTGAAAATGCCGGATGATGTCGGACGCCCGATGAAGGGTTCGGTAAAATACGGCGAAGCGTCGGGATGAACTTTTTGTTGCTCTTTGACAAGTGAACATGGATTGGACGCCACGAGAATGTGGCAGGCTGAATTTGCAGCACACGGTTTGTACCAGCAATGGTGCAAATCGCAAGGCGGCCTGCGTCATGAATGGCACAGCTTAACGGCTGTGCGAATCAGGCACTCTCGTGTGCAAGTCGATTTTATCGAACTCGAAATCTTCCCAGATTTCGAGTTTCGAGCCAAGTCACTTTGAGAAACCTGAAATACCGCATCAAGCTGCCCGCTCTAGCCGGCGTAAGTAGTTTGGTGTGGGTTGTAACATCTCGGTTACGGGATGTTGCAATTAGGCTTTGCCAATAGGCAAACCTTCAACATGCAGATAGAACCGGTCAAAGCGCGAAAGTGCAAGTAGCCGAATTCAACAGCATATAATTGAAGAGTTTGATCCTGGCTCACAGTGAACGCTGGCGGCGTGGCTAAGGCATGCAAGTCGCACGGGGTAGCAATACCCAGTGGCGCAAGGGTG
>JABEVA010000099.1 GCA_013044065.1 Phycisphaerae bacterium | reverse complement strand
AGACAGGAAGCAGTGCATTTTCGGCCACCATCTGGCGGATGCCGTCCTTTTCAATGTTCATGCGGTCGCGGCGCATGATTCCGCGTTGCGCCAGGCCGGTGGCAATATCATGCCGCAGATCAAAGGCCAAGGGTTCCGCCACCAGTTTGTTGGCGGCTTTAATGGTCGGCCCCGGACCCGCCGGGAATGCCGGGTCGTTGAGCAACGCTTTGAGTTTTTCGGACAGATCGCCGGTTTGCCGTTCCGCGGAGACCAGGCCGTATCGCGCTAAATCCACGGCCGCCCTGGCCTGATTCACCTGTACACTGTCGACATCCATGTGTAGACGCGTGCGCAGGCGTTGCAGCGTTCGGCGGGCGTGGCGGATCAGTTGTTTCTCTATGCGTACTTCCGTGCGGGCCTGATCTAGTTCAAGATACGTGCGTTCCACCCGGGCGACGATGCGGATCACTTCCCTGCGAAAATCAGATAAGGCTATCTGCTGGTTCCTGCGGGCAATATAAATATCGGCATGGTTAACGGCGGCACCGAAGCCGCGCAGCAGCGGCTGCTTGAGTTCAATTCCCAGATCGGCCGTGTGCGAGGGGTTGATGTCCGGTGGCAGGCCGGAGGAACTGTGAAAATCCTGATAATTGTCCGAACTGGTCAGTGAAACCGTACCGCCGGTGGAGAGCAGCTTTTTGACGCCGATTTGGCTTTGTAACTGGTCTTCGTTGTTCACGCCTATGGGAAATGCTCCGCCCAGCGTGGATGGAAACGGTGTAGGCTCGTTGAGATGCTGGTACTGGATGCTGCCTACCACAGAGGGATCAAAGGCTGCTTGCGCCTGAATAATCTGGGTTTGTGAAATGGCCGGCACGTAGGCTTGAATTTTTATGGACAGGTTGTGGCTCAGGGCGTCTTCAATGGCGCGCCGCAAGGTCATGGAAGCCGATGGTGCGTGACCCGGCACCGGCCCCATTGCTTTGCCCTGCGCGGTGACGGGTATCACCGCGGCATCGGCACCATCGGTGGAGCTGGCCGCCATTTCATGTACGCCCTGATCTACCCGCATCACCGAGGGTTGGGTCAGCAGTCGGCCATCGGCTAGATCATGGGCCAGAATGCTTCGATACAGGCCCTGTCCACCTCCATCCGCACCTGATGAGCCAAAAGGGGAGGCGCACGCGGCCATGGCGCAAGCTGCCAGCAGCCCCAGTGCTGCGGCACCGGCATAGCGGATCGCGGCTAACCGACCCAAGGCGAGCGACCGCCCGGATGATCGGCCCGCGTTTATTGTCCATTGGTTTAACATCATGCGTCAATGTCTCACAACCAGAGTTTCATGCGCAGCCAGTCAATGAGACTGCGGGTCCATATCCAGATATAGTGGCGGTGTCCAATGTGGATGCGGGCGGTGCCTTCCATTCCCGGTCGCAGCCAGGCTGGTGGTTTAAGCAAAACCGTGCGAACATCAAAAACATTTTGTTTGTGGCGAATCACGGCCAGCGGCTCAATTCGCACCACCCGAAATGGAATCTCAATTCCCGGATAGGACGCGGTTACCAACCGGCCTTTTTGCCGCGGTCGCACATAAAGAATATCGGAATCCGATACCCGTACCTGGGCCAGCAGCGGAGTCAGCGGAGCCACCTTAAAAAGCGTTTGTCCCAGTTTCACCGGCGATCCGATTCGGCGTTGCAGCCGTCCGGAAAGTACTGTGCCGCTGATCGGCGAATGAATGGTGGCCAGTGCGATGCGTCGGCGGAGCAACCGCACGCGAGCTTGCTGGGCATTAACGCCGTCATCGGCGATCTCGACATCCGCGAATTTGCCGCGGCTTTGGGCGATGTCTGCTTGTCGTCGGTAAGCGGCCAGCTTGGCCTGTGCGGCCGCCAATTGGTCGCGTAGTCGGGCCGTGTGCAATTTGGCCAGAACTGTCTGGCCCGCCACCACTTGCGTTCCCGGATGCACAAAAACCGCCTGGATATAACCGTTAAATGGAGCTATGACCGTAGCTTGTCGAACGGGTTCCAGCGTAAAGGGCGCACTGACGCGAAAGGTGCCGGTGCCCAGGCAAACCCAAGCCAGCAGAGCCGCCGCCACAACCGCCGTGAGCTTGGCCCAGGTATGGCTGGGGCTTAGAACAGTGGCGAGCATGGCGCGGCTGCTTTGAGCCCAGCGTGCGCCGAACCATTTATCGTGCCGGTACAGGTCAATGAGCCGGGGCGAAACCAGATCCAACGTCAGACGCAGGGCCTTGATGTCATTGGCCGTCAGTGCGCGCTCCGGCGGAAATTCCAGCAGCAGCACCCCCATCGCCGAGTCACGGCGAATCGGCAAAACGCAGATTGCTCGAGGGCCTTCACCCGCGGCCAGCCGGGCGGTACATCGGGTAACGTAGGTGGCCCCAGGCGGCGCGGGGAAAATAATTTCGCAATCCTGGTCGAAACATTCCTCCATGGCCGTTTCCAGATTCTGTACCAACTGCATTTTGCGCAAAATACGCTCGGTCTGACTCATGGCCAGAAGTCGTACCGTTCGACCACGCAGCATGCCCAGCGAAACCCGCGACGCCTGCCACTGGGCGGCAATCTTATTGCAGACCGCCATGGCCAGAGCCACAAAGCGTTCGCTGGTGGCCGTGGCTGCGATAACTTCGGCCGCCTTGGAAAGATTCGCCCCTTTGGCTTCCGCAGCCGCAATGCGGGCCTGCAACTGATCCAATGAATCCTGCGAGACTGCAATGTGCAGCACCGGTTGGTTGGGGTTGGTACGGGATTCCATGGATGGTTCCTTATTGTCGGCCAAAACGGATTCTTGAGCCGGGCTGAACTCTAGGAGGAAGCCTGGCTCACTTTAGCCGTGGCTCGGGCCGGCACCTGCCGCCGACTGGATGCTCCTGCCGGTTCCGCCGCCGAAAAGCGTACGCTTACTTGCTGGCCAGCCGGCAGATCACTGGGGTTGGCAACCTGCACGCGCACCAGGAGTGTGCCGCTGGCGGAATCGGCAACACGGGCGATGTCGACTATTTTTCCTGTTGCCGTACCGCCCGTTGCAAACTTGACCAGCGCCGGTCCGCCGAGGCGGAGTTTCATGGCCACGGAGAGGGGCACGGGTACATCAATCTTAAAGGCTGTAATTTGTACCAGCCGCAGAACTTTTTGAAAGGCATTGACGGACTGCCCGGTGTGGGTGTAGCGGATTTCGACAATGCCCGCAAATGGGGCCCGAATTTGTCGCCGCCGGATGGCCAATTGAGCCAGGCTGTATTCCAGTTGGTCATTTTGATGTTTAAGCTTGGCCAGAGCCAGCGAGAGCCGGGCTATGGTAACTTTGAGTTTCGCACGTTGTAATTCAAAAGCGGTCGCCGCCTTTTGTGTAAAGGCCCATTGCGTTTGGCGTAAATCAACTTGATCGTGCCGGAGTTGGGCTTCGGCGGCCTGGACCTTGAGTGTACTTTCCGCAGTGAGCCGGGCGATACGCATGCGTAGGGTCTGGCGCGACGTGTTCAATCCGGCCAGCAGTTGACCGGCTGGAACCGCAACTCCCCGCCGGACCGGCATAATTGCCACGATGCCGGGACGGGAAAAGGCCAGTACCACATTGCGGCGCGGCTGAGCCAACGCCGGGTAATATTTTATTTAAGCTGCGACCACCGTCGGCAGAAGAGCCAATCCCAGGCCGAAAATCAGCGCAATGGCCGCAGCGTATGGGAAGCGAACACGCCCAGACCGCATCATAGAATCCTCATTTCAAATACCAGACCAATGCCCAAGGCTGACCCTTGATCGAAGTGAAAATGTTACCGTCAACGGCGGGAAAATGCCAGAGACTTCCACGTTGGCCGGACAGGAACAGTACCCTGCTGCGCCCGGGGTAGCCTCCGTGTTGGATGCCATCAATTATAGCCACACCTTACTAACCGCTAACGCCGTCGTCGGCCCGAATTAGTGCCCTTCGGTTAACCAATTGCTAAGTTATGCCGGCGACCTTGAAGGAGTGCCTCCGACATGAGACAATAATAATTATGATTCATCCCACCGCCATGATTGATCCCGCCGCAAAATTGGACGCGACGGTCAGCGTCGGCCCTTATGCTCTCATTGAAGGCCCGGTTACCATCGGTGCAAATTGCACTATTCGCGCCCACGCCAGAATCATCGGGCCGCTTACCATGGGTCGCGGCAACCGGGTTCACAGCTTCGCTGTGCTCGGGGATACCCCGCAAGATCGAAAATTTGAAAACCAAGATAGCGGCGTGGTGATCGGTGACGAGAATATTTTTCGCGAAAGTGTGACGGTACATCGTGGCACGGGGGGCCACACGGCTATCGGTTCGCATTGCTTTCTGATGGTGGCCAGTCATGTGGGGCACAATTGCCGCGTGGGCAACCATGTAACGCTGGTCAATGGAGCACTGCTGGCGGGCCATGTGGTGGTACAGGATAATGCCATCATCGGTGGTAATTGCGCGGTGCACCAGCATTGTCGGGTGGGCCGGTTGGCCATGATCAGCAACGTGTCCGCTCATAATACGGATATTCCGCCATTTTGCATTGCCATGAATATCAATATAGTTACGCAGCTCAATGCAGTAGGATTGCGCCGTTCAGGGATGAGTCGAGAGAGCCAAAACGCCCTGCGGGAAATGTTTCGCTGGATTTATCGTACGCACGCGGGTGTGCCGGTGGTCCGGGCCATGGACGAATTACCGGTGGAACTTGCGGCCATACCGGAAATTCAGGAGTTTGTAGCCTTTGTGAAGGCCACGAAGCGCGGCGTGGCCAGATTCCGGCCCTGGTCCCAACGCCATGGAGGCCTGGTCGCTGCAGAAACATAATTGAACCGCCAGTTCCCCGCCGCCCAGGCGAATGGCCCGTTACTTTCGGTTACAATGCGCCAATGAAATCATCCATTGCCCGCATGTTTGACGCCAACGCCAATCGCGCCCGCGAAGCCTATCGCGTGCTGGAGGATTATGCCCGCTTCGCACTGGCCAGCCAGCCGCTGGCGGGCCAAATCAAGGCCGATCGCCATCAACTCGCCGCGATTCTGAAAACCTTGGGTCTAAGCGATAGCTTCTTTTACCGTGACGCCAGCGGCGATGTTGGTATCGACATCAAGGCGGTGGATGAATTGCAGCGACGCAATCTGGCCGATGTGGTGGCCGCCTCGGGTAAGCGCTTGGCGGAAGCGTTGCGGGTGATGGAGGAACTGGCCAAGACCATATGGCCTGAGGCCGCTAGAACTCTGGAATCCATGCGTTATCGCGGATACACCGTCGAACAGAGCCTGTTGCGCGCAGCGGGGGGGCAACAACAGCAATCGCGGCTGGCGACGGTAAGGTTGTGTGTATTGTTGACCGAGTCTCTCTGTCGCCACCCCTGGCGGAAAACTCTGGACGCCCTGCTTGTCGGCGGGGTGGACTGTGTGCAACTTCGTGAAAAATGTTGGGCCGATGCGGCCCTGCTGGACCGCGCCCGGGTGGTAGTAGCCGCGTGCCGGGCGGCTGGGGTTTTAGCCATTATTAACGACCGGACTGATATTGCCGTACTGGCCGGTGCGGACGGTGTGCATCTGGGCCAGGGCGATCTGCCTTGTGCGGAGGCACGCAAGATCACCGGCTCTGATTTTATCATCGGCGTATCCACAGCAACTATAGCCCAAGGCCGACAGGCGGTGCTCGATGGGGCCAGCTACATCGGTGTTGGACCGATGTTTCCTACCTCAACTAAGCCCCAGCTTCATGTTGCAGGCCCGGCTTATGCCCAGGTGGCAGTGGCGGAAATGCCTGTCGCTTGCATTGCCATCGGAGGCATTACCGCCGAGAATATCGGGGCGTTGACCGCTGTCGGCGTCACGGCAGTTGCGGTGTGTTCCGCAGTGCTGGGCGCTGAGGACCCCCGGGCCGTGTGCGTGCAAATAAAGAGCCTATTGGCAACGACCTCGCCGCAGGCACCGCCGGCGATTACGGGGATCGGCAAGCCCAGCAACCATTGGACAACACCCACGGGTTAAAGGGCCAAGGATGGCAAATGCAACACCCGATCATAAACCCGCCCCGATAGCTCCGCGGGTTGCTGCGCCGGTTTCATGCGACACTACGGCCGGGGTCTCGACTTCTTCAGGTGAGAGTTTCATTGGCCATGCCAATTTGATGTCGCGTTTAACGCTGGTCTCACGTGTCTTTGGCCTGTTGCGTGATAAAGCGTGCAGTTATTACCTGGGAGTGGGAACTGATTGGTCGGCTTTCTGGATGGGATTTCAGTTTCCCAATTTGTTCCGCCGTATTTTTGGTGAGGGAGCCTTGAACGCGGTGTTTCTGCCGGTTTACAAGCGCGTTGCTCGTGACCATGGACAACCCACCGCCGACCTTCTTGCCCGTGTGGTGGCCACGCTGCTGGTGATGATGTTTGCCGGCATCATCCTGGTGGGCGATGCGGTGCTGGTGCCGGCGATTTTTTCACCGTATACGTTACCGGCCAATCGCCTTGCCGCGGTCATGATTGCCCTGATGCTGCCTTATTCACTGCTGATTTGCTTGACCGCGTTTTTGGCCACTGTGGCGTCCGCCCATGAACGTTTTGTTGCGCAGTCTTTGGCTCCGGTGATCGTGAATATTTTGATGATACTGGGAGCGGGCTTGCCGGTGTGGCTGTTCACCGGTGCGTATCCGATTGCACAGCGCGTCTTCTGGGTGGCCGGAGCGGTATTGCTGGCCGGTATTCTGCAGGTGATGTTGATGGCGGTAAGCCTGCGGCGTACCGGGGTGCGCATCGGGGCAAGCTGGAATTGGCAGGCTCCAGGCCTGCGCGATGTGTTGAGGCCCATGTTGCCCATGATCATTGGTTTTTCCGCCGTGCAGCTCAACACATTTATGGACTCACAGATCGCCTGGTGGCTCTCGCCCGATGGTCATGGCGGAAAAATGGTGTTCCTGTTTCTGGGTCAGCACGTCCATGTCCCCATGCTGGCGGGGGCTTTAGGCAAGCTTTCCGTGGCCCAGCGCATTTATCTGCTGCCGGTGGGCGTGTTTGGGGTGGCCACAGCGACGGCGGTATTTCCCAAAATGTCGGCGGCGGTGTCCACGGGCGATACCGCCGAACTCAAGGGGCTTTTGCAACGGGCTTTGCGCAAGAGCTTGTTTATCAGCGTGCCCACCACCATCGGCATGATTCTCATCGCACCGCTGTTGATTACCGCCATTTATTTCGGGGGGCGTGTTACGGCTCTGGACGTGGCCCGCGCTGTATGGGCGGCCCGCTGGTTCTGCGCTGGAATTTGGGCCTTTGAGCTGCAGATGATTCTGCTGCGTGTATTTTATGCCCTGCGCGACGTCCGCACCCCCATGCGCGTGGCGGTGGCCATGGTGGCCTTGAATCTAACGCTGAATCTTTCGCTGGTGTGGTTCATGCAGGAAGGCGGCTTGGCCGCCAGCACCAGCCTGGCTGCAATAAGCCAGTGTGGGATTCTGCTGTTTATTCTGCGCCGGAGATTGGGTAAGCTGGGATTGTCCTCTTTGCGGCCGCTGCTGGGCAAGGCGTTATTGTGCGGGGGCATTATGCTTTTGGCGGCGGGAAGTGTGGACAAGGGGCTTTGTGCATTACCCTGGTTAAGTCCGCAGCATCGCCTGCTCGGTGCTTTGGTGCGTTTGCCGGCCACGGTTCTGGTAGCCCTGCTTACCTACGGCCTGTCGGCCCGTGTGCTGGCCATAGAGGAACTGCGGCACGCACCTGTCCTGCGCTGGCTGGCCGGACGTTCCGGTACATAGCCTGAATGATTCAAAAGTTGGTTTCTTGACATGGCTATTTCACCCCGGGTGGAACGGTCATCACGGGACAACTCGCGTCACGCACCACCGTCTCCACGGTGTTACCGAGAAAAAAGCGCCCGGTATGCGTCAAGCCATGATTGCCCATCACGATGATTTCCGCTTGCCACTCTCTGGCCACCGCCAGAATTTCCACCGCCGGATCGCCAATGCGTACAAATTGCGACGCTTGGGCGGCGCGCATCTCGCCGGCCAGGCTGGCACACCATTGCCTGCCATCCGCGGCCAGTTTGTTTAGCAGGGTATCGGTGAGTCGCGGTAACTGCGCCTGCTGGGTTTCCGCGCAGTCCACCACGTATACCATGGCCAACTGGGCGTGGAGGCGATCAGCCATGGACACGGCTACCTCCAAAGCCTGGCGGGCGGATGGCCCGGGATCCACCGCCACCAAAATGCGATTCCACCCTTTGGGATTCAAATCGCTTACTGTGGGCATTTCCGGCCGTACGGCCGTGGCGGTACTCTGTTCTGGCTGATCCGCCAAGGCCGTTCCAGACCGCCGCCGATGGACCACGCGCTTGTGACTCATGGCGTTATCTCCAGTGCAGTCAACGCCGGCCGAATACCAGAGATCCTCCGATGGCGCTGCGTGTGGCCGGACCAGGGAACAGCGTTTCGTTTGTTGCAGGGGAACGGAGGGCATCTGCCGTCGCTGAAAAGTTTAATTCTTTGTAGCCACATGCTTCACCTGTGTCAGCCAGTTACGTCAATAACGGTGTTCGGCGGTAAACCGCATCGCCGACGCCGCAATCGCGTCGCGATATTCACTTCGCACGGTTTCCTGTGGTTTGGCGACGGTGGCCATATTGGCCACATCGCGCAGTTCGTTGATGGATCCGATGTTGTGATTTTGCAGCCACAAGGCGATTTCCGCTAAAACCGGTTGTGCATAGTCCGGGCCATTTTCCAGCAGCGATGTGGTCATTTGTGCCACGTCCGCACCGGCCATAATGGCGCGCACCACATCCGTGGAACCATGCACGCCGCCGGTAATGGCCAGAGAAAGCCTGGTCCAGGGTGATAAAACTGCCAGCCAGTCCAGACGCATGGCCAAATCGGCCCGGTGCGGTGAACTGGTGCGGAACATTTCCCGCTCAATAGTGGTCGCGGGGCCGAGCTGAAAAAAGCGATTGAACAACACCACGCCATTGATGCCGATCTGCTCCAACTGGCGCACGATATTCGGCAGGGAGGAAAGATACGGATTGAGTTTAATAGCCAACGGAATAGTGACCGCATCACGTACCCGATGCGTCGTCTCGAGCAATTGTCGCTCCATCTCCGCGCCGGTCTGGTTGGGATCCATCGCCATCAAAAATACATTCAGTTCCAGGGCATCCGCCCCCTGGTCCGCCAGGCGGCGAGCCAGTTGTACCCAGCCGTCCGGCGTGCGGCAATTGAGGGATGCGATCACGGGAATGGCGACAATATTTTTAATGTAGGCTAAGGTTTCCAGGTAGGTACCGGCGTGTCCGCGCTGGGGCGGGCGCGTCCAACAATGTTCGGGAAAATCGTCGTGGGCCGCAGGCGGTGCGAAAGCATCCATCGGTTCCCGCGGCATATCTTCTTCGAAGAGGGAATGCATGACGATGGCCCCGACGCCCGCATTCTCCAGGCGACGGACAAAACTGGTGTCGCGCGTCAACGGAGATGCTCCGACCACCAAGGGCGATTTTAAGGCTAAGCCCAGATATTGCGTAGACAAGGCTCCCCCAGACTTAAACTCGCCGGACCCATTGTCATAAGCCATTATTTTGTCACTCACGCGATCGCCTTTCACCAAGTTGCATACCAAGCGGGAATTCCCGACTCTGCATATAAGATTATCGACGCGAGAAGGGGGCCTGGCATATCGGGCAGTTTGCTTGTCCGGACATAGGATTATTTCCGTAATCGCGCGTAGGGGATTAACCGATGCCTAAGAAACCCAGGCTGCCGCTGTTATTCTGTTGGCACTGTCACTCAAGAACCGGGCCCTCGGATCGAGGCTGCATCGTGTGCCAAGATGAAGAGTGTTGATATCCAATCTATGGCTCCCCTTGTCGGGGCCTGGACAAAGGCCCCTTCCGCGGTCACGCTTGTCGGCAAAGACCCGTCCTGGCGTGGTTCGTTGCAAGCCGCACGTGGAGAGTCCCCGGCGTGGAAAAACTGTTGCAAATACAAGCGGATTCACTATCATGGGCGCTCATGCGTCACGGCTACGCGGGCGTAGCTCAATGGCAGAGCGCCAGCCTTCCAAGCTGGCTGTTGTGGGTTCGAGTCCCATCGCCCGCTGTTTACGACATTTTTCAGCACGACCTGCTCGGCACTGGCGTTTAGCCGCGCAACTCTTGTGGGCTGAATTGGCGAAGCTCACGCATTACACTGGCCACGGCGGATTGCCGATCGGTGATACGCCGGTAAAGTGCGTAGAGCTGGTTGTAGGAGGCGACGCTCTCGGAGCGTGGGCTGTAGATCAAATCGGTGCGTTGGCGGGCCATGGCCCGGATAATTTGGGTCATGCTGGTATAGCCGGTGGTGGCTTCGCCGGCCGCCATACAGCCCAGGATGGCGGCTCCGAGAGCCACGCTTTGCTGGCTTTCCGCCAGACTGATGCGCGCGTTGAGCACATCCGAATAAATCTGCATAAGCAGGGGAGACTTGGCGGGTAAACCGCCGCCGGCCGCAAACTGGTGCACCGGAACGCCGTTTTCGACCAGCAGATCCACAATCCACCGCAGGCCAAATGCCGTGGCCTCCATCAAGGCGCGGTAAAGCTGGGCCGGCTGCGTGGTCAGAGACAGGCCGATAAAAGCTCCGCTGAGGTGCCCATCCATCAAAGGTGTGCGGCAACCGTTGAGCCAGTCCACCGCCAGCAGGCCATGACTGCCGGGGGCCAGGGCCGCCGCCTGCTGGTTCATTTGCTCATGGGTGGTACCGGCCGTACGTATCAACCAGGCCAGAGAATCACCGACGCTGGCCTGGCCGGTTTCATAACCGAAGCTGCCGGGCAAGATGCCATCTTCCACCACGCCGGCCACGCCCGGCACGCGGTGTTGGCTGGCGGAATTAAGAAGGTGGCAGGAACTCGTTCCAATGACCATCACCAGGGTATTATTGTCGCAAACGCCTGATCCGGGCAGTCCTGCATGGGCATCAATAATGGCCGTGCTTACAGGTATGCCCGGCGACAACTCCAGCAATGCCGCCGCAGCGGGGCTTAGGAGGCCCGCCCGTTGGCCGGGTGCACAGAGGCGGCCAGGCATTTTAGAGGCAACCACGTCGGTGAGATTTGGATGCACGGCGGCGAAAAACTCGGGCGATGGAAAACCGGCTTGTTTGCTCCAACAGCCTTTGTAGCCCGCCTGGCAAGTGGACCGCACAAGGTCTCGGGTGTGGCAGTGCGGCCAAGGGCCGGTCGTGAGCTGCCAGACCAAAAAGTCTCCGGCTTCCAGCCATACTTGGGCGGCCGCATAAACCTGCGGCGCAAGTTCCAGAGTTTCAAGAATTTTCGGGAAAAACCACTCCAACCCGATGGTGCCGCCATACCGATCCAGCCACGGTTCGCGGCGTTCTTGGGCTACCGCGTTGAGTCGGTCGGTTTGATGCTTGGCCCCATGGTGTTTCCACAATTTGGGCCAGGCCAGCGGTACGTTTTGAAATTGCGGCAGCATACACAACGGCGTACCATCGCGGAGCGTTGGCAACATGGTACAACTGGTAAAAGCCACCCCAATGCCAACAACTTGATTCGGGCTGATCTTGGACTCTGCCATGGCCGCGTGGCAGGCTTGGGCTAAATTCAGCAGCCAATCTTGCGGGTGTTGCAGGGCGTAATCGGGCGGGAGGTTGTGCCCGTTGGTCGGCAACGTACGGTCGATCACGCCATGGGTGTAACCGCGGTCGGCCTGTCCGGCCATGTGGCCGGTGGCAATATCCGCAATGACCACGCGCACCGATTCAGTGCCATAATCAAACCCCAGACTATAGCGTTTATCGGTGGCCATGCTAAGAGGCTCCAAAGCCGACTCGGCCCCCAGTGTAGCGTCATCATCACGCGTTGCAACAAAAGGTCCAGGTCCGGGTATGCGGGGTACTTGCCGCAACGGGCATAGTGTACCCATTCCAGGAGCGGTAACAACGCAGCAGGTGGGATGAGCGTTAATTGAAGGTTTCCCCAATGCGGTCAACGGGCCTTGGGAAGGCATGAAAAATTTACCGCGTTGAATCGCACACGCCCATGAGCGGTTGAGGCTGTTGTCTGGCCTATTGCCTGGTCGGTTGGTCTGACAAATGTCGGCATAGAAGGTTCGGGACCGGACAAAAATAACTTCATTCTTTCCGGCTGGTCTTTTTGGCTGCTGGCTTCGTTGCTGGCTCCTTACAGGCCGACTGGCGGGGTATGGGCGTCGCTGGCGCTGCGCCAGCGACCAAAATTTCAGACAAAACTTCAGCACCGTAAAATAAGAATTTATTTTTGCCCGGTCCCTTGCGCTTCAGTGGTGCCACGGGCAGTTCTATTTCGGTGCAGCAAGCGTAGCAATCGTTCTACGGCATCGCATGCAAATACCCATCGGGCCAACGGCGCAGCCAAGCCGGGCCGATAGGCCGGGTAGGAATCGCTCCCGGAGCCTTGATGTGGCATCGTTCCAGCAGTGAACCCTCCTGAAGATACAGCGTATCCAAGGCGTCAAGGTAGGCCACCACCGCCTGTGCCTGAGCGAGCTGTGCGGAAAGCAAATTCGATTGGGCCTGAGAAACTTGCAGAGAGGTGCTTTCTCCAACGCGAAATTCGCCTTCGGTGGCGGTCAGCGTTTCCTGTTGGGCCCGCGTGGTGGCCGCTGTGGCGGAAATCTGGCGGCGGTCGGTAAGAGCCTGAATGTAGGCGGTGCGCACGCTGAGTTCCACGCTGCGGACAGTATTGGCGAAGGCGGCTTGTTCCTGATCGCGGCTCAGCACGGCGCTTTGATAGTTGGCCATGGGGGTGCGATTGAAGAGCGGATAGTTGAAAGATAAACCCCCGATAAGCTGATAATCATCTCCGTTTAAGTTGGCGGCGGCGGGACCGAACGATTCCGCGTAGCCGGTTTTGCCCATGGTGATAAACATATTCAGCACCGGCAAAAGACCGTTGCGGGTTTGCACCACAGCCAAATCTCCCTGCTGAATTTGCAAACGGGTTTGATTGAGAATGGGGCTTAGTCGCAGGGCGAGCTTGGTATGTGCAGCCAGCGGGGCTTGTGGGCCGCCGGAAGTGTAGGGCGGCGTGGTCAGCACAATATGATGTTTCCAAAATGGTTTACCGGCAGGTGCCAGCAAACTTAGCAGATTGAGGCGGGCGATTTTTTTCGCTCCCACGGCGCTGACGAGTTGCTCGCGTGTGACGGCGGTTTGGGCGATGGATGCGGACAATTGCGATGGTGCGGTGCGCCCGACACGGATAAGCTCGCGGGTTTGCTGCTCCTGTTGGCGGGCCACAGACAAGGCTTGTTCCAGAATTTGCACGTTCTGGCGGGCCAGCACCGCCTGCCAATAGGCCTGAACAATATCGTCGGTAATGGTTAGGGCTTCGCCGCGCAGTTGATAATCTGAAATTCTCCGGCCGAGTTGGGCTTCGTGGATGGTGGCCAAGTTGGCCTGTAGATTTCCGCCCTGCAAAAGGGCCTGGGTGACGGTGATTGAGAATCCGGCATTGGTGGCCTGGCCGCCACCAGCTTCGCTGTCGCTAAGGTTGGCATTGACACCCGCTTTCAGGGAGGTACCAGTGGGCAGGTTTTCCGACACTCCAAGGTTGGCGGTTCCGGAATCGGTAGTCGTACTGCCGCCCGCGGCCCGGTTATAGCCGCCACTGGAGGTGACGTAACCGCCGCTGGTCGGAGTGCGATTTTTGGAGGCCTGAACGCCTCCAGAAAGCGTGGGATCAAACGCTCCACGGTCGGCGATGACCTGCTGCTGTGCTATGGCCGGGGCATAACGCTGCACCAACAGAGATGGGTTGTTTCGTAGCCCGATCACCAGGGCGTCGGCCAGGGAAAGATGATGAAATTGCTCGGTGGACCTGCCGGAGACGAGCTTGCCACTGGTCGGTAAGGCGGCTTCCAGATGGCCGGAGGTCTCGGCGACGGCCATATCCTGCTGGTGGGCCAGGGCGGCAGATTGATAGTTTTGGTATCCGCCGGAATCAATGCTGCTGCATGCGGATATGCCGGCCATCGCGCCCAGCAGGGCGCAGGCACGCAGTGTGGCAGCGGCGACAGACGGGAGTTGGCTATAACAAGGTGATGAGAATAGGTGCAAAAAAAGAGGGGATGCCTCAGAATGCGAATGAAGACCGACGGATGTTCCGTCGGCAGT
>JABEVA010000098.1 GCA_013044065.1 Phycisphaerae bacterium | reverse complement strand
TCTTTCCCGGACGTTCCATCGCCCGACATTATTTATTATCGGATTGTGCCGCCATTATCCTGCATTTAAGGCTTCAATTTTTAGCCGTGAGAGGTATAAAATCAGCAATTGAGGGTCGTGGATAATGGCCGCAGCCAGTTTGAGCCGTTGTTTCATCCCGGAAGAATACGATTCCACCTTGCGGTACCGCACTTCCGTCATGCCCACATAATCCAGTACTTCATGGGCACGCTGCATGGCATCTTTGGCCGGCATGCCGACGAGTTCGCCCGCGTAGGCGACAAATTCAATCCCAGCCACACCCGGAAATAGACACTCGTCTTCGGGAACAAAGCCGATACGCCGCCGAATGTCCAGTGGTTCACGCCGAACGTCCATTCCCAGCACCTGTGCGCTGCCGCCATCGGCTGGGATAAGTCCCAGCAGTGTACGAATCATGGTTGTCTTGCCCGATCCGTTGGGGCCTAGCAGTCCGATCGCGCCCGGCGAAACCCGCACGGAAAGCTCGTTCAAGGCGATGATGGTACCGTAGCTCTTGGTGACCTTTTCAAGCGCAAAAAGAATGCTCGTATGATTGTCAGACATGGAATGGTCCTTGTATGTTGCTTAGCCGCATTCACCGCCAAGACTTGGGCATTTTCCCGCGGCGCAGCAGAGCGGTCAACCCCAAGACATGGCTGAAAGAGAAAGGTGGCCCGCTGTCAGGCACCAAGGCAGCTGAAGCTTGACCGTGTCGCATGGTGCCGGTATTGCTTGAAATCTACGGAAATTCGGGGTACGCGGCCTGGAAGTGGCAAGATATGGGCGGGCGGTGGCAGATAGGATGTTATCAGCCCAACGCTCCGAACCTGGTACGCAATGACGTATTATCTTCCCAGCACGTCGTGCCTCTTGGCCATGGCATGATTTTTGCAACGTTATCTTATTGCCGTCTTGCGGTTTTGCTAACAACCAGACCGGGATTTGTGCGTATACTCCATCAGAGGACTTCGCCGATAAAGAATACGGCAGGCTTACTCTGGGCTGATGTCAGCGTTATCGTGGAGGTTCCTGGGCCGAGTTTGCAAGAGAGAGGTGTGCGACATGTTTAGCGTCAGTCGACCAGTGGTGCTTGATATTAATACGCAGGGGGATTTATTTTCTCCCCGCGGAACGTATCCGTTGCACGAAGTTGCGGTGGTAGTCCCGCGAATGCGTGAATTTTTTGCCTGGGTGGCGATGGCACACGTACCTGTGGTAAGTACCCGATTGCACCGCGTGTTGATGCCAGGGCAAACCGCGGATCTGCCCATAGGAGCTCCGAATACCGCCGGGTTCTGCAAGCTCCCGTTTACGCGTATACCCGGCGCAGTGGAACTGCCGTTGGATTGCGGCACTGATTTTCCAGCGGATGGTTTTAACGCGGCTCCGCAATATATTTTCGATCTGCAACAGATCAATCCGTTTGAATCGCCACGGTTCGACCGGCTGCTTTCGGAATCCGACGCCCCGTTGTGGCTGGTGGTGGGTGGACCCCTTGAGTCATGTGTGCGTATGGCGGTGCTCGGGCTGGTGCAGCGGCGACAGAAGGTGGCGATGGTAAGAGATTGTCTGGCAGCGCACGATGCTTACCAGGGGCAGATGGCCCTGCGACAATTGGAAAGCAAATCCATTGACTCGATGACCAGTGAACAGGCTATGGCTAAATTCACAGTCAGGCCGCGGTGCCTGAAGCCGATGACCAAATTGCGTGCCCGTCGACTGGCGGGTCTACGGCGCCCCATGCGCGGTATTGATTCTGACGCAACTTTGGAGAGACCCGGAAATACCAATGGCATAACCACCGGTGGCTCCCGTCGGCGACTGCGGCATTGAGTTGGGCACGCGGGAGCGGGGTAACCGGTCACCGTGTAATATGAACGCAAAAGTTCCAATTTTCCTGGGCCTCCAGCGACGGTTGTAATGCCGGGATGGACACACGACATCAGGCTTGGAAAACACCTACCGGAGCCAGTACTTGGGCACTTCGGCTGGGAAGATATATTTGCACGCTTTGGCTGCGCTTATACATGGGCACATTCTGGTGGGGATAGACCAGGTCGGCTGCGACACGGTTGTGACCTTCAAACTCGGGACGGTCGGTATCGAGAATCAGCCGATAATCGCAAGGGTCGGGAACAGGAATTCGCAGATCGGTGTAGGATTGGGTGGGGTGAAAGTTGAAAATGAAGACCAGCGGGCCGCGGCGAAAACCTAATTGGCGAGTGTCCTGATGGATCAGAAGTTGTTCGATAAATGGATCCTGGAGAAGATTAAATTGAATGTCGAGCATCTGCATGGCCCGATCGAAGTTTTTCAGCCCGCGGTAGCGCAGGTATTCTGCATCACCTAAGGACCAAAGGCGGCGGGCATGGTGGTAGGAGAAGTTATTGCCGGGGCGGGGAAAATCCACCCATTCGGGGTGGCCGAATTCGTTGCCCATGAAATTCAGATAAGCTTCACCGGCGAGGCTGAAGGTGAGTAGACGAATCATCTTGTGCAGGGCCAGGCCCCGGTCAATGGCTAAATCCTGCACTGACTTGTTCATGTTCCAATACATTTGCTTGTCCATCAGCCAGAAGGCGATGGTTTTATCGCCGACGAGAGCCTGGTCATGACTTTCGGCGTAGCCGACATGCTTTTCGCGGGCACGTCGGTTGAGCAGGGTATGGTACAGCTCAGCCAGATCCCACTGTTCGTCACGCTGTTCCTTAAGCAGTTTTATCCAGTAATCGGGGATGCCCATGGCCAGACGGTAATCAAAGCCCAGACCTCCTTCAGCAACAGGTCTGGCCATGCCGGGCATGCCCGAAACATCTTCCGCGATCGTGATCGCATCAGGCTTAAGCTCATGGATCAATTGGTTGGCCAGTTGGAGATAAGTGACGGCATCGAGATCCACATTGGGGCCGAAATAGTTATCGTAGCTGGTGAATTTGGCTCCCAGGCCATGGTCCAGATAAATCATGCTGGTAACCCCGTCAAAGCGGAAGCCGTCAAAACGGAAATCCTCCATCCAAAATCGCAGGTTGCTTAGAAGCAATCGTCTAACCTCGTAGACGCGGTAATCGAAGCACAGCGAATCCCAGGCGACATGTTGACCGCGCGGCCCGGCGTGAAAATACTGGTAGTCCGTGCCGTCGAAGCGGTTCAGGCCCTCGTTAAGATTTTTGATGGCATGGCTGTGTACCACGTCCAGCAAAACCACCATGCCCAAACCGTGGGCCGTGTCGATGAGACGCTTGAGATCTTCGGGAGTGCCGAAACGCGAGCTAACGGCGAAAAGATTACTCACGTGGTAGCCAAAAGAACCATAAAATGGATGTTCCATCACGGCCATAAGCTGAATGGCATTGTATTGGAGGTCGGCGATGCGCGGCAGGATGTGCTGGGTAAATTCGTTGAAAGTGCCCACACGTGGTTCTTCCAGTGCCATGCCAACATGGGCTTCATAGATTCGCAATCCGCCACGGAGCGAGGGCGGGCGATGGAGAAAGGCAAAGGGTCGTGGAGGCATCCAAAATTGACCGGAAAAATCGGTTGTGCCCGAATCTTGAATAACCCGATGAATATAGGCGGGAATACGATCCATGGCACCGAAATCGGAAACAACATGAACCTTCACCCGACTTTGATGGACGAGTGTGTGGGCATAAAGCTGATCGGACAGAAACAAGCTCCAAACGCCAAATTCGTCGCGGGTGAGGAGATTGCTCTGGCGATTCCAGCCGTTAAAGTCGCCTACCAAGGACAGACTGCGCGCGGCCGGTGCCCATTCACGGTACCAGATTCCGGCTTGGCGGTTGTTTGTGCCGCGGTTAAATCCAAAATAATGGTGTCCTTGGCTGATGGAACCGGTGAGCCCGCCATTCTGCCGAATGTGTTGCAGTGCGGCTTGATAGTGCTGATATCGCTTCTGCAGATCTGCCCGGTGCGGTTCCAGCCACGGGTCGAATTGGAC
>JABEVA010000097.1 GCA_013044065.1 Phycisphaerae bacterium | reverse complement strand
TACTTTGATGGCGATTTTGCCGGTTGATGGTTTATCGAAGGGGCGGCTGCGGGTGGCGTACAGGGCGGACCAGGCGGATTCGTCGACTTCGGCACGCAGTGCGCGTTTTAGCTTTTCATACGGTTCGCCGGCACCGGTGAAATAGGCGTGGCGGACGAAAAAACTTTCATCGTTGTAATTGGTGTCGATAAACCAGCAGGCAATGTCATCGGTGCTGCTGGTGCGGATTGCGCCGGTGGTCGGGTCGTATACGTCCAGGCCCTTGAGTTCCACGCATACCTGCCCGTCGGCGACTTTTTCAATGGCGATGTCCGGTTCGCCGAAAACCATGAACAGGTTTCCCGCGCCGGTCTTTTTCAATAAATCACCCATGGCCAGATCAGGATTGATGCGGGTGGGCAGAACCATCAGTTTGCCGTAGCGTTTGGATTCTTCGCTGACGTGCGGGTCAAAGGCGAAGCCGCAGACAATCAGCAGGTCAAACCCGACGCCCTGCACAGATTCTTTGGCGGCTTCTTTGATGAGTTCGGGGCCGACGGTGCCGTGTTCCGGCCCTACGCAAATTGCCGCCCGCTTTTGATTGCCATCGGCATCGGTGTATTTTCCTTCGGCATGAATCCACTGCCCGGCGTAGGATGCCAGTGAATCAAATTTAAGGCGCTCGGCCTTGCGGGTGTTTTGCACACCGGCGGAGCGCAGATTATCAAGGATCATCTGGCCAAATTTATCAGCGCCCAATACGCGCAGCGTGGTGCCGTGTTCATTGGGGACGGTGGCCTGCTTTACTTTTTCCTGCACACTGATGGTTCGGTGCGGAGAAAGGCTTTCCACGGTGAATGGGCCGCTGACGCGGACTTTCTTATTTTCTTCATACGGCTGATCGTAAAGCGTTTCCATATCCGCCTTGCGGGCGATGGAGGCGTCGATTTCCTTTTGGCGGTCGCGGCGATGTTCCCACCACTGGACATGGATTGTTTTAGCCTCAGCAGGCTATTTATCATCGGCGGCCCGGGGAATTTCCCATTCTTCCCATTTTTGCCTCAGCAGGGCATTAAGCTTGGCCCGCAGGGGTTCCAACTGCTTTTGCCATTTGGCGTAAATGACATCGATTTCTTCATTATTGGCAATGGCTTTCAGCGTAACGTGCGGGACACGCTTATAGACAAATCCTTTGCGCGGGTCGCCTTCGGTTTTCGGCACGGGAGAGGGCGGAAATTTCCCGGCCACTTCCGCTTCCTTGGCGATGCCTTCGGGTGAATCGGCCAGAATGTAATAGGGATAACGCGCGGACATGATGCGCGTGCGGGCCAGGGTCAGGGCGACGCGGCTGGTATCGGTGGTGATCCAGCGGCGGCCCCATTGTTCGGCGACGTAAGCGGTGGTTCCGCTGCCGCAGGTGGGGTCAAGCACCAGATCGCCGGGGTCGGTGGTCATAAGGAGGCAGCGCTCGATAACTTTGGTGTTTGTTTGGACGACGTAAACCATTTCTCTCGCGCCGCCCGTGTCCGTCCAGTGGTTCGAAATCACCTTGGCGGGAAAGTCGCCGAAATAGCGCTTATAGGCGATGTTCTCACCTCTGACAACGAGCCTATCGGCAACACCAAGCCTGGCCATACCGTGCAGCGCGGTTTTCCAATGGTTTTTCTGCCAGTTGGGTTTGTTTCCGGGTAGGAAGGTGGCCCCGCAAAAGACAAATGGCAGCGTCGAAGTTTCGCGGTATCCATCTGACGTCACAGGATCCAGACGGAAATACCTTAAGCCCTTCGAGGCCGGGCCACGATCCTCGCCATCTTGCGCGCCCACGGTGCGCCCGTCGCCACCCGCCTCGGAAAAGCCGAATCCCTCTTCGACGGCATCGGCGAGGCTTCGGGAAATGTAGGGTGGCCGGAATTTAACCTGCCCCCTATCCTTTGTGAACCAGAGGATATAATTATTTATTGGCTCGATCAAGTCACCTGCAATGCTTCCTGTTTTTTGGAAACTTATCGTCACGACGAAATTATCCGCCCCGAACACCTCGTCCATCAGACATCGCACCAGATGCACATTTTGGTCGCCGATCTGCAAAAAGATGCTGCCGCTTTCGGTCAGCAGTTCGCGGGCGGTCACCAACCGGTCCCGCAGATAGGCCAAATAGGAATGAATTCCGAGTTCATAGGTATCGCGGAAGGCTTTGATTTGTTCCGGCTGGCGCACCATATCTTCCGCTTTGCCATCCTTCACATCGCGCTTGCGGGTGGAGACCTGCCAATTGGAGCCGAATTTGATTCCATAGGGCGGGTCAAAATAAATCATTTGGACCTTGCCCTTGAGGCCCTCTTTTTCCGCCAGGGAACTCATTGCCAGCAGTGAGTCCCCTAAAATCATGCGGTTGGACCAATGGCCATCATGGTGGTAAAAATCAACTCTCTGGTCAAAATCCGCGGGCAGGCCATTGAAATCAGCAAACAGGCCGCCGAAATCGTTGGAGGTTTTTTTTGCATCCTTTTCCACACTGCGGCGGAAGTCTTCAATAATGGCCTGCGGATGAATTTTTTCCTGAATGTAGATGGGAACGACGGGCACTTCGAGCGGCTTGGCATCCTGCTGGTCTTTGCCTTTCCAAACCAGTTGGGGGTCAAGATCCGGGTTACGCGGATAGAGCGCCGTTTTCGGTGATTGTTCATCGGCGACCACAAAATCGCGCAGTTCTTCGGTGGGGATATTTTTGCGCGTGTCCTTATGTTTGACGGACGCGATGGGCGTGGGGGCGGAAGCGGATGATTTCTTTTTGGCCATTACATCATGTCCTCGGCTTGGCTTGCTGGGCAAGTTTGTATATTGCATCTAGTTTTAGCGTAATTTCCGGGTCGATCAGATTTCGTGGGACAAGCCGGGCCAACTGGTGATAGTCAGACTTCCGAAAAGTAATTGGCAACTTGAGTTTGCCGAAATAAGCCCTAAATAACGGGTCAAGAAAATCATCCGTTGCTTTGATATCCGGAGACCATGGACTGGGCCTATCCAGCACCTCTAGAGCCCGGGTTGCCTCATCGATCGCATCATGCATAGCTTGTTGTCGTTTGGGCTGATGGGCTAATGTAAACAAATTTTTCTCTTCATTTCCTGACGCATAGGCCATCAGCACGCCTTCCAGGCAGAGATAGTTTTCCAGTTCACGGCGCTGCCACATCAATTCGATCAACCCTTCAGCATTTTGAAGGCTGCTATCAATCCGGTCAAAAATAGCGATGCCGACTAAATCGGGTTTAGCCTCACGTAGCCCAAAAAATATATTTCGGGCTTTGCTGGGCAGGTTGGTTGAAACATAGTGTACAAAAGGATTTTGGAGAAAGGTGGCGACCGGGTGTTCGAGCTGCGTGGCGAAGGTGCGAAGTATCTCGAGGTCAGTTGCACCTTCAAGAAATAATATCCAACCCCTCTCTTCGGCCTGATAGTAAAGGTCCCACCCAATATCGGTGAGAGATTTCATGACCTGACTGCCGCGATCATTCATAGTATGCGGGCTGCCCACAAAGGCGATAACTTTGCCTCTGCCAGCCGCTTCATTCAGTACGACCTCGGAGTGGCTGGCGGCGATGATCTGAGATCCCTGCCGGTCGGCAACATCCGACAACAATTGGTAAATCTGCCGTTGCCGTAATATCTCAAGATGGGCGTCGGGTTCATCCAGCAGTAATATCGTTTTAGGATTGGCGTACAGATGGGCCAGGAGAAGGAGCGTTTGCTGCAATCCTCTGCCGGCGCTGGACAGGTCAAGCCGCACGCCATCCTGCTCATACTGCATGGTGATTTCACTGCGTTCGGCAACGTAGACCGGTTCGAGCAACTCGATGCCGAATAGCGCTCGCATTTGTTCAACAAGTTGGACCCATGCGCCCTGCCCGCCGCTCCCGTCATACACGCGGCGGCAAAGATTGCGCAAAACCTCCGCGGTCCGTCCTTGGCCGACCAGAAAGTCAATCTCGCCGGGCTG
>JABEVA010000096.1 GCA_013044065.1 Phycisphaerae bacterium | reverse complement strand
GTCCGTAACACAGGAACCGTTCAGCACCGACTTGTCCCGTGTATAATATCAATATAACCTATCTATGTGGATCTGGAATGTTGTCGAAAATGCGATTTTTTACCCACTCGTTTGCCCGAAGACCCACGCAAATTAATTCCGCAGCCCCACGGCCTTGGCGGTTTATCACGAGTTCCGGCCAAAGATAGGCCCCATCGTATTCCCATGCCTCCTGCTCCGACCATCGACTTGGCTTGGCCACTGGCCACCGCCGATTTGACAGCCCCAGCGGACCGGGTAGATTCAATCTTCTTGGAAAGGCCAACGAAACGCCATGGTTTTGGCGATCACTGCCTATCGCCAACGAGAACGGACATAGCATGAAGAGGTTGGATACGTATTATCGCTGGGATGGTGGTAATCTTATCCTGCAACTGAAGGTTCATGCGGGGGCCAAGGTTGCTGCGTGGGGCAAGGTACTCGGTGGGCATATTTTGGTTCACGTACCGGCGGCACCGGAAAAGGGCCGGGCCACAGCGCGTTTACTGCGATTTCTCGCGGATGAATTCGCCGTGCCCACGGCCAATGTGCAGTTGATTCGCGGGGCGTTTTCTCCGTTAAAAGTTGTGAGAATTATCAACCCAGGAACGTTGAACGATTCCACAGGTATACCGCCGACGGCGAGATGAAAAAAACTTGTTAATCCCCATCCAATACAACCAAACTGCCGAGTTCTATTTTGCAGCATGCTTCACCCAATCGCCGCCCTTGACTACGAGCCGGCGAGCCTTGGACAGGCGAGCCTTGGACAGGCGAGCCTTGGACAATTGGTATGCTGGCTGAGTGCAGTACAACACAAATCCCTCGTCGGTTTTATCTATCTTGTAATGCAAGGGCCTGCCGGTAAAACTATTGGACGGGATGACCTTGACATACCGCGGTGCCAATGGCGAAAGCGTTACGGGATACCAGCCCTGCCTCTGCCGGTAGAGCGCCAGCGCGATGGCCAATTCCGTAAGTCGCCGACGCATTAAGGTGGCCTCCCGTAATTGGTCCATTTCAACGGCGGGAGGTCTCATCTCGGACACCACCACATCCAACGGTCTGAAAAGCGAGCGAAGAACCCCATTCACATCGCTGCCGCCGTAGACGTATGTCCGTAGCGATCTTATGGTTCCAGTGTCAGTCATACCTATCTTTTCATAACCGGAAAAGACGCGGAACCGCTGCTCCGCAAGGCCGAGTTGGCGGAGTTGTTTTGGAAAGTTCCGAATTTGGCTGGCCGCCACTACCGCATCAAAAAGCCGGTTGGTGCGTCGCATGAGATCGGCATAATTGACGGGAAGCAGGCCTTGCTGCAACTGCGTTAACATGGACGAACCGAACTCTTCAACCAGCCCATCATGGGCTGCCTGAGTCAAATTTTCCATCGCTTCGTAGCGGGAAAAGTTGATGGCCTCAGCCAGCGGGGGCAGACGCTCGCCGTTTTGTACCTGCTCCAGTAACTGATGCAGTTGTTTTCGGGAGAGTTGGCCGGAGTTCGCCAGCGCACGGTCCAGCCCCAGCGACAAATCTTCATAGTCAATCACCTGAAAAAAGGAAGTAAATCCGAGTGACTGGGAAACCCGTTGCGCCAGGTGATGAACATTGCGGGCCTCCTGTAACGCCTGAATGGTGTCCCCTTTGCCCAGAAGAAACATGGCATCAGCGCACGCAAGATCCCGTAGTGAGTCAACCATGGATTGGCCGGGACGGAAGGCACTTGTCACCTGGCCATAGCGGCTGCAAAGTGGAATGTAATATCGGGGGCGTTTTATGGCCTGTGCCAACAGCCGCAAGGCCCGCTGGTTCATGTTGATCCACTCTGCCATTGTTGGATATTGCTTGGCTGTCCAGGGGCGATTCTCAAACCGGCTCTCCAAAATCCAGGTTGGCTGCGTCTTTTCTTTTGCGGTCAACGGCAACGGATGTTTTTTTAACCACCGCGTGAATGTAACGAGACTCTTTGATTTATTGGTAAACGGCGGCATCCCCAACTGAGGCATCACCCACTGCATCACCCACTTGCCATTGCCATATTTTGTGTTGAAACATTTTGGGCCTGCCGCCTCGATCAGCAGCGGCAGCGCGTTATTGGCTGGCGTAACGCCGCGAGATTCCATCTGGTTTAGGGCCGCCAGATAATTGATCCCACCACCCTTGCGGATCGGCCCGGTCAGCCGCGTGGTATCATGGCCGATGGGGATAACTCTCCACGCATGAACCCACCATTGATCCACCGCAAACAACACCGCCAGCACTAATAAAATGCCCACGGTTACTTTTCGCCGCAACCGCGCCTGAACTGGCAGGCTGGCCTCAAGCGCCAGCCGAACATCATCGGTAACCGTCGGCTGCGGCCGGGTACCCAGAACCGCCCGGCGCAGAAACCTCATTTTCACGGCCAGCAACAGCAATATCACCCAACCAACAGCCCTTGCCCATGCCGTTACTTCTGGCAATCCTTTCGCAAGGACATGAAACAACATGGAACCGGGGTGGGGCACCAATCCAAACGGCTTCGCAAGATAAACCAAGTCGAGGCAAATGAGCGACCAATAAACTATCACCAGGCCCAGACCGCAATCGCCCCCACCATTGATCTGATTCTTTCGAAAAAAACGTCGGTAGCTGCGTGCCAGCGGCAGTAGGGTAATCAGGGGCAGCAGTTGGTCAATAAACGGCAGGGGTACGGGGCACAGGACTATCCAAATCAACCATGGCCAGCGCATACGATACGGCTTGGGGACGGCCCGCGCCGCGGCCCACAAAGCCCAGACACACAGGAATATAACCGCGGCAACCACCAAGAATAGCGTCAGGCCACCAACGGTGATTATTATTTCCAGCATTGCATGAACCTCACCGGAATCCGGCCTTTCCCCCGGAGGGGTTAGAGGAAAGCAATCCAGTGATCACGATGTTATCCACCTGTCAATCCCGGCACAAACAGGCGCGACGGGATTTCAATAACGGCGTCGGCCAGTCGAAATCCGGCGGAAGATCACCTATTATGGTGGTCACGGGTTGACCATTGCGGCGGCCCACCTGGTGTGAGAAATGGAAGGTGGCAGTGCCGCCCAAAAGTAGAAAATCACTCTGGCAGCATTATCCCCGCCGATGGGATCTCTTGGTTTATCTGTTGGCGGTATTGACCCTTCTGGTAACGGCCCAATGCCTGCCGGTGCTGGCTATCAAAAAGTTTGTTTTCTGGAAAAGCAGCTATTCGCTTTGGTCGGGCACCATCGGTCTGTTCCGCAGTGGGCACTTTGGATTGGGTGCCATTCTCTTTACCTTTTCGATACTGTTTCCCTTTGCGAAACTCGTGATCCTGCTGGCATTGTGGTGCGGCCATTTTACCCAGCAGCAGAGGATGAAGGTATTAAAATGGCTGGAATTCCTGGGTCGCTGGTCCATGCTGGATGTGTTTGTCGTGGCTATTATTGTAGTGATTGCCAAATCGGGTGGAGCGTTGCAGGCATCGGCCAAGCTCGGCATTTACTTTTTCGCCACCGCCATTATTTTATCACTGCTGCTGACCATGCATATTCAAAAACTGGCAAAACGCCTCGGCAAGTAAGGCACTGGGCAAAAATAAATTCGGGTTTTACGGCGCAGTAATCTTGGCTGCTGGCAAGACGCGACGGGCGCGCATACCCTGACCTTGGGTCTGTAAGGAGCGAGCAACGCCGCCAGCGGCCAAAAGAACCAGCCGGAAAGTGTGAAGTTATTTTTGCCC
>JABEVA010000011.1 GCA_013044065.1 Phycisphaerae bacterium | reverse complement strand
GCGCCGTGAGAATTGGCATCGTTGGCATAGGTAAGTGTTACCGGGTTGCAGGCCAGCCAAATCACCCCCATCAGCGAAAGAAAATTACCGAGCATGCGTGCCGTGGCCATGTACCCATTCTGATCGACGCCCGAATTGGCCGGCTGGTGAAATCCGGCCACGGCCCAGCCGAAAAGCCCCACCAAAATGGCCAGCAGCGCGTAGACAATCCACTGCCGAGGATGGTGTTCCGGACTGTGGGGAAAAACCGCGGTCGGCTTTGCCGAAAGTGGCACGGCCGCCGGAAGCGATAGCAAAGCCGATTTCATGTGTGGAATATCCATGCAAATAACTGCGGCATATTATGAAGGGAAACGCTCCAGCGACACACTTGTTGCAACGCCCTGTCCGTGCATCACAAGTCTTGAGACATCCAAATTCTCTTGGCATCCGTTGAGCCAAATTCTGGTTCGGCGGTGGTGCCGGATGGTTCCACAACGCCAACAAGCGGAGAAATTCCTCTCCGCTCACAGCCCCACCTCATGACTTTTCCCAAGTGCTCTCTCGCGGCTACAATTGGGCTTTGACGGGAGACCCATGGAGCATTCATGACCACACCCTTCGATTCTCAGCCGACCAAGAACGCGGCCAATTCACATTTACCCATGCTGGAAACACCGGCCATGGCCTCCCGACCAACTTCCGACGCTACGATTGCCATCGGTTCACTGGTGGCTATGGGAATTATTCTGCTGCTACACTGGACCTGCAGGAATATAACCGCGGTAGTGCCCCGACATCTGCCATGGTGGACCACCCTGCCATTTGTGTTGCTGCTACTGGCCCTAAGCGTTATGCCATTTCTGGCCAAACATCTCTGGCAACGTTATTACGCACTGATCTGCCTTGGGCTGGGGGGACTCACCGCAGCCTATTATATTCTGGCCCTGCATGCCGACGCCGAAATTCTCGCCAACCTCGAACGATACGTGCAATTCATCACTCTGGTCGGGGGATTGTTCATGGTTTCCGGTGGTTTGGCCGTGCGTATCCGGGCGACGGCCACGCCCGCCACCAATGTGCTGTTTTTACTTAGTGGAGCCATTTTAGCCAATGTGCTGGGAACGACCGGGGCCGCCATTTTGCTGATTCGCCCGTGGTTAAACCTGAATCGCCGACGTATACGGTCCTATCATGTGGTGTTTTTCATTTTTATCGTCGCCAATGTCGGCGGTATTTTAAGTCCCTTGGGAGATCCCCCGCTGCTGTTGGGATATATCGCCGGAGTTCCATTCTGGTGGTACACGCTGCATTGCTGGCCCGCGTGGCTGGGCGCGGTGGGTATGTTGCTGGCGGTGTTTTACGTGCTGGATCGCCAGTGCTCTGGCCTTCAGCCGCCCCTGGCCGAGCAAAACGCCCCGGCGAAAGCGCTGCAACTGCAAGTGCTGGGGCGTTTCAACCTGGTGTTGCTGGGAATGCTAGTGGCCAGTGCAATGCTCCCTGCGCCATGGAGGGAACTGGTGGTGGTGGCCTGCGCCGCAATTTCGCTTAAAGCCACACCGCCCCGCATTCACCGGCACAACCGCTTCAGCTTGGCCCCTGTCAAAGAGATCGCCTTTATCTTCCTGGGGGTATTTCTTACCATGACGCCCGCCCTTAACGTGTTGGCCAACCGTGCCGCCGTCGGCCGTCTGGACCAACAACTGCGCACCCCAGGGCAGTATTATTTTCTCACCGGTGGATTATCCAGCGTCCTCGATAATGCACCGACATTTCTGGCCGCACTCGATACACGCCTGGGACAACTGCGCCAGGCGGCACCAGCAACAACAAAGGCATCCGCGATCCACCCACAACCACGTAACACACCTTCACCCCCGCAGCGCCGGACGGCCCTGCGTCAATGGCTGCGCGGTCCACGCTTGGAACCGTATCTGCTGGCCATGGCATTGGGGGCGGTGTTTTTCGGAGCCGCCACCTACATCGGCAATGCACCCAATTTCATGATCCGGAGCATCGCCGAACATCACGGCATTTCATGCCCCGGATTTTTGGCTTATGTTGCGTTCTTCGCCCTGCCCGTGCTGCTGCCCGTGCTAATTCTGGTATGGCTGGTATTTCTTTAAACGTTGGGACCGATCCGCCCTCCATGCCCGCCACCAACGCGATTCAACTGCCATCAATCATTACACGGCGGATATCCTCGACCAGTCGGCCGCCGCTGTTTCCAGCAACCGGTGAGACACGGGCCCCCCGGCTCTGATGCACCAGCGCCGGCTGAATTCCGCCTCCACCGTGCCGACAATCGCCAAATGGTCCTCGGGCAGCAGATTCGGCACGCGCGAAGCCCATTCCAGTACCACCAACCCCTGCTGCTCCAGCAGTTCCTCAAAACCCACAGCCGCAAATTGATCGGCATCACGTACCCGATAAGCATCCAGATGATACAACGTCTTAGCCCCCGGGCGGCTCGCATCCGCCTGGTAGATATTCAGCAGACAATACGTAGGGCTGCACACCAGAGCACAATCCTGCACCTGCGATCCCACCGCCATTCCGCGAACCAGTTGTGTCTTGCCCACGCCCAAAATGCCGTCCAAAGCAATACACGCACCGGGCAGGGCCAAGGCTCCCAGCAGTCGGCCCCAAGCCAGGGTTTGTTCAACGGAAGTCGTAATGATGGCGTTACTCATGCCGGAGCACTTTCATATTCCCAACCACCACGAGGCCAGGCCTGCGACGCGCCGTGCTCGTCCTGCAACCGCAATTCCCGCCGGGCCGTGATTGTGCCGATCACCGTGAGTTTCACCGACATGCCCAGGGCCTGGATTCGGGAAACATCAGCGGGGGCCAGCGTCAGCAGCAATTCATAATCTTCGCCATCGACCAGGGCGTGCGTCAAAGGAGTCTGGCCATCGGTGCGGGCCAACGTATGGGCATCCGGGTGGATGGGGATGCTGGCGGCTTCCACTACGGCTCCCACGCCGGAAGCCGCCAGCAGGCGCGGCAAATCCTGAGCCAGACCATCAGAAAGGTCCATCATGGCGTGAATGGCCGCGACCTGATGGATGGCTTGGGCCTCGGCAATACGTGGCGTGAAAGTCAGATGCCTGCCTAAAATACTTCCACCCACACGCCCGGTCAGAATAATGGCATCGCCCACAGCCGCTCCATGACGTCGCACTGGCGCCACGGGGGATTCGCCCATGGCCGCTACGGTAATCGCCAGACGCTGGTCCCAGACGGCGGTGTCTCCACCGACAATGGGACATCCAAATACCCCCGCCGCCGATTCACAACCCTTAAATAATTCCTGCGCCATTTCCGTCGAAGCATTTTGCGGTAACGCCACCGCTATGAGGATAGCCCGCGGCCGGCAGGCCATGGCCGCGCAATCGGATAGACACCTGTTCACCGCCTTCACGCCCGCCTGTCGTGGCGTGTGCTCGCGTAAATCAAAATGCACCCGATCCAGCGCCTGATCTACTTTCAGCAGGGCCAGTACACCGCTTGATCCATCGGCATGACCATGAATAACCACGCCGGCCATGTCATCGCCAATGCCCACCCCCACATGGGCATAGCGATGGGCATTGGCGGCAAACCAGGCAAGTAAATCATTTTCATGCATGTTGGTTATTATAATCGATGGGTCAAGGCTCGGACAGAGTATTGCTGCTCCGAGAGAGCGTTATCGCACGCCCCCCGCCGGGTTCACCCGCACCACTTTCAGGCCAGAAAATTGCGGCGTGGCGAACGCAAAACGCGGGAGTACACGCAGGGTCAGCGAAGCGTGCGTGAGCTTTAAGGTCAGGTGCGCCCGGGCTGCGGGATACCAGATATCCACTTGAAATGGAAGCCGCGGCGCATTGGCACCGGGGCGTTGGCCGCGGGTAGCCACCGGACGGTAATAACTCAAGCCGGCTGCCGCTACACTGCGCCCCGCACGATCAAAAAGGATCACCGCTGTGATTTCCCCACGGCGGCGATTGAAAAATAACATCCGTCGAATCCACGTATGCCCATTTTTACCAAGACGGATAACATAAATCCGATTCAGCGAACCGCGGCTGGCTGCGGTCATCGCCACCCGTTGCCGGGCCGTTTGGTACAGACCCGTGATCGCCAGCATCTGCAAGACGCGCTGCGGCTCAATAGGCATGTTCCCCGACAACTCACCGTCCCTTCCCGCACGCGAAGACCACCCGACCCACGCCTGTTTGCTTTGATGATTGACCATCCAGTAATGCGCCCGGTTCATACCCAGCTCAAAGGCGTTCTGTCCCAGATAGGTACCAATCAACAACATATCCGGCGACGTCTCATGCTCTGGATCTCTTAACGCCGGAGTCTGATCCACCAGCAGCGTACCATTGGCCTGAAATTGATGCCGGTGGCCTTTCGGCCCGCGGTAAGTCAAGGTGATGGAACCGCTGGCGCGCAAGGTGGCCAATGCCACGGCACGCGAGTTGATAATGGCCAATTGCCGCGCCAAGGTCAAAAATGGTGCTGGTGCCAGCGGCTGACGGACTATGGTTGGCTGCTGTGAACAGCCAACCGGCACCACCAACAGTACCACGGCGAGAACGAAAAGGCGGTGGCCTCGGTGGACGCTGTTTATCATCAGGACCTTTCATCATCTGAAGCAATCGGCTCTGGCATCGGCTCAATGAGGAACAAAGCCCACGCCTCCGGCGCGTACATCCTCGTCCGGCACGGCAACAGAACCGAGGGAACCATTTTACGTTTATCCGCCCCATCAGCCAACACCTTCGATCGACATCCCGGAGGCAACCCGTGGTGCCAGGGTCCACATGGCCCTGTGCCTGATTTCTACTTTCCCAGCCGCTCCATCATAGGGGCTGGATAACGCAAGCCCGCGGTGACGCCTTTGGGTATAGCGACGCTCAACGTGTGGATGTCCTGTGCAGTTAATTGAACCTCGACGGCCGCCATATTCTCACGAAGGTATTTGAGCCGCCGGGTTCCAGGAATAACCAACACATCGTTACCACGGGACAACACCCACGCCAGCGCCAATTGCGCCGGCGTGCAGTGTTTCTGTTCGGCGATTTTCGTAACCTGTTGCAGAATCTGCAGGTTCTTCTGGAAATTTTCTGCCTGGAACCGTGGAGAATTTCGCCGATGGTCATTGGCCGCCAAGTCCTCCGTTGATTTGATCTGCCCCGTAAGAAAGCCTCGGCCCAGCGGACTATAGGCTACGAATGCCAAACCGAGTTCACGGCAAACATCCAGCACGCCATCCTCCGGATCACGGGTCCATAACGAATATTCACTTTGCAGAGCACTGATGCGGTGTATCTTGGCCGCCCGACGAATTGTGGCGATGCCCGCTTCCGAAAGCCCCAGATACTTCACTTTGCCGGCCTGTACCAGGTCTGCCATGGCTCCCACAGTATCTTCAATGGGAGTATGGGTATCAACACGATGCTGGTAATAAAGATGAATATGATCCACCCCCAATCTTTTGAGGCTCGCTTCGCAAGCCTGTTTCACATACTTGGGATCTCCGCGTACCGCCAAGAATTCTCCATTGGGGCCCCGCTCATTGCCGAATTTAGTAGCCAGAAACACCCGATCCCGGCGATCTCGGATTGCCTTACCCACCAAAATTTCATTGCGGCCCATGCCATATATGTCCGCGGTATCAAGAAAGTTTCCGCCCGCGTCCAGATAAGCTTGAATAACCGCGATGGATTGAGCATCGTCGGACGGACCGTAAAATTCACTCATCCCCATACAGCCTAAGCCAACAGTTGAAACCAAAGGACCATCTTTTCCTAAGACACGAGTTAACATGGGATCGATCCTGCTGCACACAAACACCCTCCATCATAGGCTTGACGAACGCACCGTGGCAAGGCATTGCCTAAACCGACCAGAGTTCAGGCGGGTGTGCCCGTTCAGGCCACGCTAAAAGATTTTCCTTGCATTGCCCGGAACAGTTGTTATACTCATTGTTGTAGCCACCGCAGGTCGCAATGGCGGGGTTATCGAAAAATGCGCCTGACCAAGACGCAAGCCGTGAGGCCGAAAACCCGTAGCGACCGCCAAGTGGATTGATCCGTCGCCGAACGGTGCCTGAACGCAAGTCTCCTCAATATCTGGCACCCAACAGGACGCGATGAATCTGCTTTCCAGAAAAAGCGGTGGCTTTTTTCGTTTTTGCAACCCGCCGCCCCTTCTGGTTACAATTTGGAGGTCAAAAGTGGAATCCTCAAAGCCTCGGCTGTGGTGGCGAAGGTTTCGCTTAAAGAAGTCAGGCGAGCCGCGGATTGGCTGGCAAAGTTTATGAAACTCTCATGCAATGCTCACCGTTTACCGAACCGTCCGGTGTTGTGATGAGCATGGGCAGTCAAGTTGAACATCGTTATTTTTTTGGAGATTTTTCCCATGGCTAAACCAACCCGTAAAGAACTGCTGCAGCACCCCATAGAACACATCGACATCACCAGAGAACCCGGCATTGTATCCCTGGTGGAATCGATGAAATCCATGGCTTTCTCCGCCCGCGATTTATACCGCGCTTCGGACATTTACGACCGCATGTTGCGCGACACCTCCTGCGCGGTTATCTTAACGCTGGCCGGGTCGCTGATCTCCGCAGGCCTGAAAAAGATCATTGTGGATCTTCTGGAAAATAACATGGTGGATGCCATTGTTTCCACCGGGGCCAATATCGTCGATCAGGATTTTTTTGAGGCTCTGGGTTTCCGCCATTATCTTGGATCGCAGTACATGGATGACGCCACCCTGCGTGACCTGCATATCGACCGTATATATGATACGTACATCGATGAAGACCAGCTCCGCATATGCGATGACACCACCCGGTTGATCTGTGATTCACTGCCCGCCCGGCCGCATTCCAGCCGGGAATTTATTCAGGCCATGGGCCGATACCTGGTGGACCACGCCAAAAACCGCCAAAGCATCGTTTTAACCTGTTACGAAAAAGGCGTGCCCATTTTCTGTCCCGCATTTTCCGATTGCTCAGCGGGCTTCGGCCTGATTGTCCATCAACTGGCCCGGCCCGATGCCCACCTGAGTCTGGATTCCGCCAAGGACTTCCGCGAACTTACCCAAATCAAGGTGATGAACCGCGAAACCGGCATTGTGATGATCGGCGGCGGTGTACCCAAGAATTTCACCCAGGACATTGTCGTGGCGGCGGAAATACTCGGAGCCGACGCCCCCATGCACAAATATGCCATTCAAATCACCGTAGCCGATGTACGCGATGGTGCTTTGTCCAGTTCCACTCTGCGGGAGGCCAGCAGTTGGGGCAAGGTGGATACCGTTTATGAACAGATGGTATATTCCGAAGCCACGCTGGCCCTGCCGCTGATTGCCGGCTATGCCTACCATAAAAAGGGCTACAAGGCCCGCAAAGGCATGAATTTCGCAGCCCGGCTGGATGCCATGGACAAAGCCTCCAAGAATAAATTAACGGAAATCAACAAGGTCCGTCCGGCCCGGGAAACACGACGCTTACAGCCCGCCAAAAACCCTCGCCGCACCACGGCAACCGATGCTATCTAAGCTCGACTTTTGCCATTTTTTTTGGTGCTCACGCGGCCCGGCTCAAATAGCCCAACAGCATAAAGCGAAAAGGCTTCGATAATTTATCAACACCCGCAGCCAATGGCGGGTGTTGAAAAACCTCCTG
>JABEVA010000095.1 GCA_013044065.1 Phycisphaerae bacterium | reverse complement strand
CAGAGGAACAACCACGCCGATAAGGCCGGCGCTGACACCTTGCAGCAGCCGGCCCAGCAGCAGGGGGGTGTATCCGTGCGACATGGCAATAATGGGAATGCTGATGACAAACAAAATGCCGCTGACGATCATGAGTGTCTTACGGCCCAGCCAATCAGCCAGCACACCGGCAAAAAGTGTGGAGACCACACTGCCCAGCAACACGGCGGCCACAATGATGGAAATCCGCCCGGCGTTCAGGCCCGAAGTTGCTTCCAGATAGGGCAGCGCCCCGGCAATAATCCCGACATCCACACCGAAAAGCAGTCCGCCCAGCCCGGCCACCAGCAACAGCATCTGGTTGTATCGGCGTAAGGCAACCTGACTTTTTACCGGCAGAGATGTGTCCATAACTTTTTTTCCTGTTTCGTCGCCTATAATGCCGTGATTATTGCACACCCGCTGAAAATAAAACTCTGACCGAGGCCGCTGGTGTTTGTAACAGGTACCGTCCTTGATCCAACGAGGCAAACGCGAAGAAGAAACGGCATGCTGCCCCGATCCGGAACGCAGCACTGCTCCCATTTCTCCACTGGCCGACAATTTGTATTCTGCATGTCCACTTCTGCCTTGCAAAAATTATCCACACGCCCTTTGATCGATCTCTGGATTCGCGAATAGCTGGTCCACAAAAAGCCACATACCGGCATTCACGGCATGTACGCGAACATACCTTGCACGCAGGGGAAACCCAGTCTGCCACAGCCATGTCAATCCAGTAATCGAGCTGGTCATCCGATGCCGCAATAAATTACGCCACAACCGTGTCCGAAAGACATCGGGAACACAGAAGCAAGGCACGCGGCAAATGGAAAAAAGCCTTCCATTTGCCGCCCTTGAGGGTATGCGTCACTTCGCCCCGGCGATTGAGATAGCCAAACCATTCGCCGTACTGGGAATCGGGAAAGTGGCTCCAAGTCCATTCGTGAATCTTTTCGAACCAACTCTTGAACTCACCTTGGCGCGTAAGCTGAAGAGCCATCGCGGTTGCTATCAGGGCCTCACAATGGACCCACCACAACTTCATATCCCATTGCAACTCCAGATGTGGCCGCCCCATGGCATCCATAAAATAGAAAATTCCTCCAAACTCCTTGTCCCAACCATAATCCAGCATTTTGAGCAGCACGTCAGCCGCTTTCTGGACTGCGGCAGGATGGCCCACGCGTTCCGCTGCCAGCATGATCATCCACATCGCCTCAATGGCATGCCCCGGATTAAGATGGCGACCGGCCATGGATGCCAGATCAAATTCGCCTCCCACGGGGCGATTCTCAAAGAGAACCCCCATTTTTTCATTCCAAAAAGTATTGAAAACAAAATCTATGCTTTGGCGCATCAGGGAACGGTACGAGGTGTCGCCCAGGCAATCCTCCAGCACCACGGAAAGATTGATCTCCATCATGTAATACCCAAGGGTTTGCATGGCGTTGCGTCTAGGGAGGGATTTTTCCCATTGCTGCTTGGGCGCTCTCTTCCGGCCCTGATAGATGGCAAAACTACGCAGGGCTTCGTCCCTGGCCCGCTGTTCTCGCGTGGCCCTGTAGTAGGCAGCCGCACCCATGGTCGCAAAACAGTCCGAATAGATGTTATATGGAGCGGTGGCGGGAGTCCCATCGCGCGCCAGACTGAAATAATATCGCCCCTGCAAATCCCTGCCGTGTGTGACCAGGAAATCGTAGCCGCCCCGGGCGATACGAAGCCAGTCATCGCGCTGCTCGAATGTCGAATAAAGTTCAGAGAACATCCAGACATTCCGCCACTGCGGCCACATGAATTTTTCGGTATCAAAAACGGTACCGTCGCGGTCGAGGCAGTTGAAATACCCGCCGAATTGGGTATCAACGGAATAGCGTTCCCAAAATGGAATGACAGTGTCTCTAACTTCACGCTCGTATTGTTGGGCTATGGTCTTCATTGGTACTCCTACTGCGTGTGACCACCGTTGGCCAGGGTCAGGCCGGTGCCGGAGGCCGCCAAGGCCGTGCTCACCACAGTCAGGACGGGGATCAATACACATACAAAGAGCAGGGATTGAAAACGCGTTTTCATGGTATCCTTTGTTTCAAAAAAGGTAACCGTTCACGGGGTAAAAAGAATCTTATATTTTACCGGGAGTGTCCTGCTGTTTGCCTAATAGTTCGCCCAGCAAATCATCGTGCGGATACGCGTGTCCGCGGTGTTGCACGAACGCCTCGGCGTAGCCGACGCCAGCCATCTTTCCTCGCGCCGCCCCGTGACGTTTCATCGCCTCAATATATTCCATCCCGTGGTAAGTCCGCAGCCACTGCCGCTGCGAGTCGTGGCAGGCGAGCATCCGCGCCTTGGTCTCGATCTCCTGGGAAATGTCAATCAGCGTGGTGGGTTCGACCGTCCGGCCCAAAGGATCAATTCCCTCGGAAGGATCGCAATAGTACAGATGCGGTACGACTGAATTGTCCAGGCGCGGCAGGGCGGAGATATTGGGCGCGCCATACATGAAACTACCGGCGCGCGCTAGCAGGCTTACCATTTCATGATCCATCATATAATCCTTGGGGGCGTGGGTGAACACCAGCATCGGCGCGATCCGCCGGAACAAATCAATTGTCTTTTGTACCGTTGGCTTGTCATATACGACCATCCCATCCCGCTCGTCCAGACAATGGTAGGTCGCGCCGATCATGACGGCGGCTGCAGCGGCTTCGGCGGTGCGTGTTGCACTGATGCTCCAGCGGTTGGCGGTCATGGTTCCGCAGTCGCCCGGTGTGGCGGTGGCGATGTGAATCGTCCAGCCCATCCGGGCCAAGCGGATCAGCGTACCGGCACAGAAAAACTCCACGTCGTCCGGATGCGCCATGAATGCCAAGGCACACCGGTGCGTCGCTTTCTTTTTCCGTTTTTTTCGCATCTTAGCAACCATATCACTACCTTCCGTCTAATTTACGTTATTGCACTCTTTCGAAGCGTAACTTAAATTGTTCTCATAAAATACACTACT
>JABEVA010000094.1 GCA_013044065.1 Phycisphaerae bacterium | reverse complement strand
TCGGCCGGCACGATAGTTCGCTAGGCGCTGGGAGCCTTTAGTGATCTCTCACCTTTTGGTGTTGTCGGTTCTTCCCCCGGATGTCCGGCCTCATGGCCACGACTTTCGCGGCCTTATAAATTCCCGCTCCAGTCCGCGGGCAGCGCGAGCACCGGCCAACGACTGGCATTCAAGATGGCCCGCTGCACATTACCCTCAATCAACCGTTCCAACACCCCCTGCCGCGAAAGCCCCAGCATAATCATGGTCACGTGATGTTCTTCGGCCGTTTTAAGCAAACCATCCACCACATCGTTGGCGAAAAGCAGCAGAGACTCTACCTGCGGCGAAATTTCCTTAATCCTCTGGGTGATGTCCCGCAATGTTTTTTCACCGGGCGTTCCCTGGCGCGGCTGCTCTCCCGAGCCGATTTCCACATGGACGACCAAAATGGGGGCATCAAGCTTTAGCGCCCATCGCCCAATCGCATCAATGCGCTGATCCACCACCCATTGCTCGGAAATCGCCAACAGGATTTTGCTCATGGTAATGCCTCATCGAATTTGCGCCGCTTGACGTTGGCCCCGGCCGGCCATGATTCAGTTCCATGTGCCGGGACGTCCGTCACCGCATGGGGTGTATTATACCGCAACTTCCCGCTCATGCCGGGAGCCGATATCATTGCATCTGCAATGGATCCACGTCAATGAGCAAGGCCGTCTTCACGGCCGCGAAAACTTTTTGCTCTCGCAGAGCCTCCAATACGCGCTGCAAATTGACCGCCACTGGCGAAAACAACAGAATTTCCCAGCGGAACTCTTCCACCAATCGCGCCAGCGGGGCCAGTTGCGGTCCGACCACACGCACCGCCCCTTCGAGTTTCAGCCGTGGTATCACCGCGGCAATCCATCGGGCCATCAACAAAACCTGATTCCGGGCCAGATCATGATTTTTGTCGCTGGCCACCAATCGAACAATTCGGCCATAGGGCGGATATCCCAGGGCCTGCCGATGCGGCAGTTCCTTGCTGATAAACCCCGTATAATCATGCTGGGCGGCATACGCAATGGCAGGTTCGTCAGGCCCGAAACTCTGCACCACCACGGTGCCCTGCTGGTAGGCCCGGCCGCTGCGGCCGGCCACCTGGCAAATCAAATCAAAAGTGCGTTCCGAGGCCCTGAAATCCGGCGTGCTCATCGCCAGGTCCGCATTGAGCACCCCCACCAGCCGCACATTCGGAAAATCCAATCCTTTGGCGATCATCTGTGTTCCCAGAAGTATATCCACTTCTCCGGCACCAAATTCCGCCAGCACCCGTTGGTAGTCGCGCCCCTGCCGCATGGTATCGCTGTCCATGCGCAACACGCGTGCTTGGGGAAATTTGCGTTTCACCTCATCTTCCGCACGCTGCGTACCCTGGCCCAGCGAAACCACCTTGGCGTGACACTGCGGACAAATTTTCGGCAGCAATCGACTGGTCAGACAATAATGGCACCGGACCACGCTGGACTCGGTGCCAGCCGATCGCCCGTCCCCATCCAACCGGTGTACCACCATCGTGGCATCACAATTATCGCACAGCAACACCCAATCGCACCGGGCGCAAGCTACGTAGTGGGCATAGCCCCGCCGATTTAACAGCAGTATCACCTGGCCCTTATCGCCCAGAACCTCCTTGATCCGGTGCTCGAGCAGCATGGAAAGAATGTGCAGCCCTGGCCGCTGACGCTGTTCGGCCTTCATATCCACACGCAAAACCCGCGGCATCGCCGTGCCCAATGGACGGCTGGTTAACTTGAGAAGGGAATAATGCGGGTTGGTCTGGCTGTTGTGCCAGCTTTCCAGCGAGGGCGTTGCCGAACCCAGAAGCACCGGAATGTTGAGCATCTGGCCGCGCCGCACCGCCACGTCCCGTCCATGGTAGCGCGGTGCGCTGTCCTGCTTGTAAGAAGAGTCGTGCTCTTCATCCACCACAATTAATCCCAGATTGGCAGCCGGCGCAAATATCGCTGAACGCACCCCTACAATCACCTGTGCCCAGCCGTCGGCTATCGCCCGCCAGTGTTGGTGTCGCTGTGAATCAGTTAATCCGCTGTGCATAATCGCCACGCGCTCAAAACGCCGGGTAAACCGTTGCACCGTCTGCGGCGTAAGCACAATTTCCGGCACCAGCACAATCACCCGCCTCCCCGCGCTAACCACCTCCTCCGCCGCCCGCAAATACACCTCGGTCTTACCCGAACCGGTCACGCCTTGAATCAGTCGCACGGCAAACGTCGGCTGATCCAGCAGGGGCTGTATGTTGGCAAGTACCGCTTGTTGTTCGGCGCTTAAACGCAGAGGTTCCTGGTGATCGGCCGGGGCAGCGGCACCTTCCGGCCCAGGGGTCTGCTGTCCTGAGGTATTGGTGGTCGATGCGCCATCCGGCAGCAACATTTGCTGCTGGATCCGCAGCCAGCCCCGCTTGACCAATCGCTTGAGCGTGGCGGCGGAAATACCAGTAAAGTCGAGCACCGCCTTTTCCGTTTGTGGTTGCTGCGCCAGCCAGGGAATCAGCCGCTCCAGCAAGTCCCGATCACGCCGCAAAACCCGGCCTGTCCCGTCCAACCCCTGGGCATCGGCCTCCAACGGCGAAAGCCCGGCTGTTACCAGCCGCCGTTTCGGCAGGCGTGCGTTGGTCTTCACCCCCGCGGGCACAATGGCACTCAACACCAGTCCCAAGGGTGCACAATAATAACGGGCAATCCACCGCGCCAGTTCCAATAAATCCTGGGGCACCACCGCAACATCGGTATGCACCCGGAGAATATCTTTTATCCGCCGCTTTTGAGATGGGTCCTGCCGGGGCGATGGCCAAAGCAAACCACCGCTTTCGTCCGGCGCACCGGCGGCGACCGTCTGGGCTGGTGCCTCCATTGCCCCATGCAGCTCGCGATTCTCACCTACCTCCAGCAGGACTCCGGATACCGGCTTGTTGCCACGCCCCAGCGGCACCGTCACACGCGCCCCGGGCATGGCCGCGGACGCGAGATCGCGCGGAATATGGTAAGTCAGCACCGCATCCAGCGCCTGGTCCACCGCAACTTGCGCATAAGCTGCATCGCCGATCCTGATGCCCTGTCGATCAATTTGCCATGCACTCATCGGGGGCCATTATAATCGCAGCGGCATAACGTCGCTTGGTCATAGTGCTGCTCGCGTGCCAATGGCACGGCCCAGTTTTATCGGAAAATCGCCGCGGCGTTGCCTGAACCACCGTCGCCAACACCTCAGCCCGTCAAGCCCCATGAGATCCCCCATCGAACGCCGCATAAGCACGCTTGACTGCACCACCAAATTAGCGTGAGATTGCACTCATGGTTGAACCCACACCCCTGGTTTTGGTTATTGAAGACGATCCCCCGATCCGTCAGTTTTTGCGCATCAGCCTGCAAGCCCAAAGTTACCGCTATATTGAAGCTGAAACCGCCCGCGCCGGTTTGCTGGCGGCTACGACGCAATCTCCGGAGGTTATTATTCTAGATCTGGGTCTGCCGGATATGGATGGAGTCGATCTGGTGCGCCAAATTCGATCCTGGTCCACCATGCCGGTCATTGTGATTTCCGCCCGCGGGAAGGAGCAGGACAAAATAATAGCCTTGGATGCCGGGGCGGACGATTATCTTACCAAGCCTTTCGGCATTGGTGAATTGACGGCACGTTTGCGGGCGGCGTTGCGTCGCCGCGCTTCGCAAAGCGACACTGGAGAACCGATTTTTGTCGTCGGTGCCCTGCGTGTGGACCGGGCAACGCGCAGCGTTTCCATCAACCAGCGCCCCCTGCACCTGACTCCCAACGAATACCGACTGCTGGCCATTTTGGTGGACCACGCGGGCAAGGTGTTGACGCACCGGCAATTGCTCAAAGAAGTCTGGGGGCCACAGGCCACCGAGGAAACGCACTATCTACGCGTGTATATAAACCAACTACGGCAAAAGCTTGAGGCGCAGCCGGCCCAGCCTCGTTACCTGCTTACCGAACCGGGAGTGGGTTATCGCCTGGCCGTGGAATGAGCGGCAGGCTGGTGCCCTATCCCGTATACCCCTATGGAGATCAGATGCATCTGGTGACCTTGCCCAGCATCGATTCAACCAATAGTGAAGTGCAACGGCGCTGGCTGGCCCATTACCCCGCACCCAATCCGGCCGCCAAAGCCATGGCGGTGGTGGCCGAGGTTCAGACCGCGGGCCAAGGCCGCACCGGCCGCAACTGGCAAAGCCCGCGTGGAGGATTGTGGCTAAGCATTGCCTGGCCCATGCGCGGGCGTCCGGATGCCTATGAGCCACTGCCGCTGGCAGCAGGTCTGGCCGCGGCGCAGGCTATACAGGCCTGCGCAGATCTGGTGCCATTGATTAAATGGCCCAATGACTTGTTGATTGGTGAAAAAAAAGTGGCAGGAATTCTCTGTCAGGCCTACCCGGATTGGCCCACTCCCGTTGTGATTCTGGGGGTGGGGATCAACGCCAATTTTGCACCGGAATTGTTAGGCCAACCGTTGCGTCAACCCGCTACCACATTGCAGCACGAGATTCATCACGCCATTGACTTGCAGACGCTGCTGAATCTATTGCTGGAAAGTTTGGAGCACCATCTGCTCATTGTGGATCGTGGCGATTTTGCGGAGGTATTACTACCGCAAATCCGCCCTCGTTTGGCGTGGTTGGGCCAGCCGGTGCGCTGCGGACCGCAAAACGGTGCCTCCACAGTAGAGGGTCGCTTTATCGGCGTTGATGGCCGCGGCCAGGCCCTCATTCAAACGCCTGGCGGCGTCCAAGTCTTATGCACCGATGAATTGCGGCGGGTTTTACCACCTTAGTGCTCCAGCACATCTACCATGGGAGGGACAGGAGGCCAACGCCAGTGCCGCAAGCCGGCCCGGCTTACGCACGAAAAATTTAGCACCGCCGCCTCAGGTGCCGACAGGCGGATTTACTTGCGCCATTATGGGAAAATGATCGCTGGCGAATCTGGTCATGGAGTGGTGCACAGTGCTGCAAGTGCCAGGCGTTGGTTGCAGGTGCGGCGATAGAAAGATGTAGTCCAGCCGAAACACCGGCTGGGCGGTGGTAAACGTGGGTTCAAAAGCTGCTGGCTGGCGACCGACGGCATGGGCATCCGTGTATCCCGCCGCAAGCATTTTGGCGATAGCGTCGCGCGGCAATTGCGCGCCGAAAGTGTCGTGGGCCGCTATCCCCAACCGCCGCTTTACAAAATCCGGGGCCTTTGCCAAGTCGATGATTTGCTGGGGATGCTGGGCGTTAAAGTCGCCGGCGATAATGTGCGGTAAGGTCTTGAACGGCACGGCCATCGCCAGTACGGCATCTAACTCGCGCAACCGAATTTGTTCATCCTGAGAAGATTCTTTGGCATGCAGATGCACCCCGATAATGCCGAAGGGGCCGTGCTTATCTTGTACCACGGCCTGAATGGCAGCCCGGGTCAGGCGATCATCAAGTGGACCGAAATTGACGGCCTGCAAAAGCGGCAACCGGGTCAGCAGCCCGATGTGGCCATGGGCGTTGCGTGGGGATTCGGCTTGAAACAGTTCCATTTTCAAGCGGTCAGCGAGTTTTTGAAATTCATCCGGCACCCAGGTTTCCGGCAGAATAATAACGTCTGGATCGGCATGGCGAATAACCTCACAGATTGGATCAATTCGGCCCAGGCCTCCCTCGAGTATGTTGTAAACCATGATTCGCATTGCGGATGTTGCCCACAGATTCACGAACGGAGAGTCTACCGGTTGACCCGTGAAATTTCCAGCCAGGTGCG
Organism: Phycisphaerae bacterium; assembly: GCA_013044065.1. Taxonomy (GTDB): domain Bacteria; phylum Planctomycetota; class Phycisphaerae; order WQYP01; family WQYP01; genus JABEVA01. The sequence goes on along the minus strand of JABEVA010000094.1, from coordinate 778 downwards.
TCATGGTGGAAACGGACGCAAGGCTTTGTCACAAGCACGGCCAATGATACAACGCGCCGCAGCCCACAACTCCACATAGCCGCATCTCTGGCCAGACGTCGGCCCGCATCAACCGGGGATTGCTGCCGGCGAACTTTGGGCAATTAAGGACAAGCCTGGCGTTCATATTGTTCCCCCGGCGCGCTTCGCGCATACTATAAGGGCATGATAGACGATGATTTTAGTGTGATATTTCCCGCAGCCGGCACTGGCAGCCGGTTTGGCGGCAGCGATAAACTCCTTACGGACATTGGCGGGACCACGGTTCTGCAGCGGGCGGTGGCCCTGTTTACAAAGCGCAGAGATGTAAGGGAACTGCTGGTGGTAACAGCACCCGATCGGTTTGATTGCTATAGGAAGCTGTTGGCGGAAGTTTTGGATGGTAAACCGCTGCATCTGGTTGCGGGTGGCACGGCCCGCTGGGAAAGCGTGCTCCATGGCCTACGGGCGGCGTCGATAAAATCGCAATACGTCGCCATTCACGATGCCGCCCGTCCTCTGACCCCCACGGCGGTGATTGACGCAGCGTTTGCCGCAGCCCGCATGGTGGGCGCAGGCGTACCGGTAGTGGCGGAACCGGCCACGCTTAAGCGGGTCGATGAGAGCCGGCACATTGTCGGCACCGTCAGCCGCACCGGAATTTTTCAAGCCCAAACGCCTCAATGCTTTGCGCGCCAAGCCCTGCTGAGAGCCTACGAAAAATTGTTAAACGCCGGAGAGTTACAAGACATTACTGATG
>JABEVA010000093.1 GCA_013044065.1 Phycisphaerae bacterium | reverse complement strand
GTCTACCAACTGCCCATCCCCCGTCTGACCGAAAAAGACCAAGCCTTCGCCCCCATCGTCGAACGCTCGGCCCGGCTCATCTGCACCACGCCGGAATTTGACGCTTTGGCCAAACAGGTGGGCCTGAGAAGCCACAAGGACGGCGTTACCAACCCGGTCCAGCGCGCCATTCTCCGCGCCGAACTTGATGGCCTGATCGCCCACCTTTACGGCCTAACCGAAGTGGAATTTGCCCATATATTAAAGACCTTCCCGCTGGTATCCGACCCGGTAAGGGTTGCGGCCCACAATGGCTATCGCGATGTCGAAAGGGGATTGATCCGTTGAAGCCTGCATAGTTGATCGGCTCTAATACCTTTCCGAAACATGGTAAAATCATGATTGCGATGATGGGCATACCTCGAATAACCCGGACTGGTGATCGAGATACTCGCCGCAAAAGACAAATCCGAGCGGCCTTGGAAGGTCAGTTTGCAGATCGCCCAATCTTTCTTGATGAACTCCGGTGGTGGCGGGCTAAACAGGCAGGCAGAGTGGTCTTGACCGCATCGTGCGGAATTACTATCATTATACGGGAGGAGGTGTTATGTCGTTGCTTGGAACCATGGTCGCGAGTGTCGTGTCGGGGATAGCGGTAGATCGTTCATCACCGATTGTCGGCGCGGCGGCCAGAAAAATCGCACGCACCCTAACGCGCAGAAGAGGGGGGGCTTAGTGTTGTCCTGTGTGTAATAACTTTTTCACCACTGCGGATATGGATAATTTACTGATATTGGAGACGCCTGTGAACAATACCGCAAAGACAAAATTCGCCCGTCGCCGTGCCGCGACCAAAACGGAATTAAAGGCCACAAAATTGGACACCCTCTATCGTCGCTACATTTACCCAACGCCATCTGCGCCGGGGTCTTCGCTGGATGATAACTATTCGCTGGAGCAGCCGTGGCCGTTCCCTGCGGTTCCCACGATCACCACAACTTCGACGCAACCTCCAATGGCGAGAGGGTGACAACCGCATGCCGAATTGGGGCGATGTCCAAAACGAAATTAATCAGCAGATCGCCATCCACCAGATGGGGGCGCAACAGAGTTTTGACCAAGTTCGGAAGAAATACCTTGAACTGCTTCATCAGCGTACCAAGGGCCGAAATATCATCGCTTATTATTCGGGTTGGCTTTCCAAACCACCAATGATTGGCTTGGAAATCAATGACGAAGACAAAAACGGCTTTATGATGGCCGTACATAAGCTCGATCGGACCAAGGGCCTTGATCTGATTTTACACACGCCAGGTGGCGATATCGCATCGACGCAATCTATTGTCGTTTACCTGCAAAATATGTTTCAGCACAATATCCGGGCGATTGTGCCGCAAATCGCCATGTCAGCGGGAACGGTTATAGCCTGTTCATGCAAAGAAATTCTGATGGGCAAACAATCCAATCTGGGGCCCATTGACCCACAGGTGCGCGGAGTTCCAGCCTACGGTGTAATTCGTGAATTCAACCGTGCCATAAGAGAAATCAAGAAAGACCCTGCCCGTGTAGCCGTCTGGCAAACCATCATTGGCAAATACCAACCTACCTTTTTGGGGCAGTGCTCCAACGCCATTCAGTGGTCTAACGATTTCGTCCGCGAACAACTCGCCAAAGAAATGTTCGCAGACGACATCAACGCCCACCGCAAGGCGACTAAAATTGCCAAAGAACTGGCGGATTACAGGAAGCATAAAACGCATAGTCGACATATCCATGCCGATGAGTGCAAGAAGATGGGGCTGAAAGTAATAGAGATTGAGTCCGATCAAACACTCCAGGATTTGATACTTACTGTGCATCACTGCTATATGTACGTCCTGATGAATACCGGGGCGTTCAAGATCATTGAAAACCATATGGGGGTCAAGTTAGTTAAGCAACAGAGCATGGTTGCGGCACCGGTTGGTGCCGCGCCATTACAACCTCGTCAAGAAGTGACAGAACCAGCGGGCCAGGCGCATCTGCACCACGCCGGAATTTGACGCGTTAGTCAAACCCGTCGGCCTGAAGAGCCACAAGGCCGGCGTAACCGACCCCGCCGCCCGCGCCAAACTCCGCGCCGAACTTGACGCCCTGATCGCCCACCTCTACGGCCTAACCGAGGTGGAATTTGCGCATATACTGGGAACCTTCCCGCTGGTGCCGGAACCGGTACGATTCGCCGCGCTGGCTGAATACAAAAGAATGCAACGGTAATGGCTTGCGTGGGGCAAAAAACTGCGTAAACTATTATCTGGATCATACTTCGATGGTGGGAATTAAGAATCTTGAGGTTCTTTCCTTTCCGGGTTTTAGCAGGTATGATTAATAAGGGACTGGTTAAGGTTTTGTGAGAAGGAACTCATGAGAAAGCTCTTGGAAACGATTCAATCTCCCGCGGATGTAAAAAAGCTCTCCTTGGACCAGCTTAGCATACTGGCGCAGGAAATTCGTGAAACCATCATGACCACCGTTGGTACCAACGGTGGCCACCTGGCACCCAATTTAGGTACCGTGGAAATCTCTCTGGCAATTCATGTAGTTTTTGATTTGCCCAAAGATCGACTGCTGTGGGATGTGGGGCATCAGTGTTACACCCACAAACTGATTACCGGTCGTTATGCCAACTTCAGCAGTTTGCGAAAAAGAAATGGTGTATCCGGCTTCCCCGACCCGGCGGAAGGACCGTACGATCTGTTCAGTGTGGGCCATGCGGGTACCGCCATCAGCACGGCGGTGGGCATGGCCCGCGCAGACGCCCAGCTTGGTCGCGATACGTCGGTGGTGGCCTTGGTGGGGGATGCGTCGATTGTCAATGGTCTGGCGTTTGAGGGGCTCAACAACGCCGGCACGCTTAAGCGGCAGATGCTGGTCATTCTTAATGATAATTCCATGAGCATCAGCGAACCGCAGGGAGCCTTTGCCAACTATCTGGAGCATTTGCGCGTCACCAGCACCTACGACGAAGTGAAAAAACGGGCCCAGGAATTGCTGGACCGCATTCCCTATGGTCAGAAAATTTCCGATGTGGGATTCCATATCAAGCAGGGTATCAAAAACACCATCGCTCCCGGCCATATTTTCGAAGATCTTGGTTTGAAATACTTCGGGCCTGTGGATGGCCACGACTTACCGGGTCTGGTTGAAAAACTCCAGGAGCTTAAACATCTCCATGCCCCGGCGGTGTTGCATATCAAAACCATCAAGGGGAAAGGGTATGAATGGGCGTGTGATGACCCGACGACATTTCACAGCCCCAAGCCGTTCCGCGTGGAAGGTTGCCGTGTGGTGATGAACCAGGGTTCGGGCCGATCCTGGACTTCCGCGTTTGCCGATGCCATGGTGAACCTGGCGCGTAAAAATGACAAGGTGGTGGGCATTACCGCGGCGATGCCGGATGGTACCGGGATGATTAAACTCAAGCCGGTGTTTCCAGAGCGCTATTTTGACACGGGTATTTGCGAAGGTCACGCCACCGCGATGGCGGCCGGCATGACCAAGGGGGGGCTGCGGCCAATTGTCGCCGTTTACAGTACGTTTTTGCAGCGGGCGTTTGACCAGGTTTTTCAGGAAGTGTGCCTGCAAGGTTTGCCGGTGACATTTTGTGTGGATCGGGCGGGTTTGGTGGGCGACGATGGCGCTGTCCACCATGGCTTTTGCGATCTGGCATTTCTTAAGAGTCAGCCGGGAATGGTGCTTGTTGCCCCGTCGGATGAGCAGGAACTGATTGCCGCGATGGATTTTTCGATGACGCTGGAAAGTCCATGCGAAATTCGTTATCCGCGGGATAACTGTCCGCCGCAGCCACTCTGCGCCAAGGACACGGTGGATCCGTGGCTGATTACCCGCACCGGAGGCAAATCGCGTACTTTGCGCCAAGGCCGGGATGGCACAATTTTGGCTTACGGATCCATGGCTTGGCAGGCGATGGAAGCGGCTAAACTGCTGGAGAATGAAGACATCCACGTGGCGGTGATCGATGCCCGCTTCTGCAAACCTCTGGATGGTGCCATGCTCAAAGAAATTTTTCTCCGCGGTCGGCCCATTATCACCGTGGAGGATCATTCCGTTATCAACGGCTTTGGCACCGCGGTGATTGAATACGCTCAGCAGCACCGGTTTGATGCCCGCTTGCTCACCCGTGTGGGCATTCCGGATCGCTTTATCAAACATGCCAGCCGGGCCGAGCAACTCAAGGATATTGGACTGGATGCGGCGGGAATAGCTTCCACTGTGCGGGCGGCTATAGGCGAAATGCAAACCATGACCGCGATAGAGCCACTTAGCGCCGGCCAGGGCAAACGAGCCTCGGTCAAGCTGCGATAATGCCGACCACCACAATCACTGGCCAGGCGTGCCGGGATTAACAAATTACTTCCAAATGCAGTGGGCGGCTGGATGAAAACCGGACCTTAGACCAGTGCCGGTCCGGTGATGCTTTGCGTCATATTATCAAATGGAATGACGCAGTTTCCACCCTGTCTTTTGGCCCGGTAAAGAGCTTGATCGGCGCATTCCAGAAGCATTTGCGGATTGCTGGGATCAAGCTCCGCGACGCCAAAACTGCAACTGACGCGGACGGGTTGATCCTCAAATCGGAAAATTTCCGCGGCCATGCGCTCGCGCAGGCGCTGGGCCAGAACCAACGCTCCGTCGGCGGCGACGTTGGGGGTGAGAATGGCAAATTCCTCACCGCCGTAGCGGGCCACCACATCTTCGGTGCGGCAGGATTCAGAAAATACACGGGCTACGCCACGCAGCACCTGATCGCCAAAGGAATGGCCATAGGTGTCGTTGAGCTGTTTGAACTTATCCAGGTCGGACATAATACAACTGAAGCAAGAACTGAAACGCAGGGCATGGGCGGTTTCGGCGGCGATACGCTCATCAAGGTAGGCTCGATTGTGCAGGCCGGTCAGACCATCTATCAGCGCCCTTTTGGCGAGCATCTCCATAAGTTCGCCGGTGCGCAGGGCGACGCGGACGCGGGCCAGCAATTCGGCGGCGTCAAAAGGTTTAACGACGTAATCAACAGCGCCCAGAGAGAAGCCTTTGGTCTTTTCATCGCCAGCCGATTCCCCGGACAAAAATATGATCGGCACCGATCCTGTGACAGGATTGGATTTCAGCCGCCGACACACTTCAAAGCCGTCCATGTCCGGCAGATTGACATCGAGAAGAATAAGATCGACGCCGAGTCTCTCGGCCTTTTCAAGAGCTTCGTGTCCGTCAAAGGCGGAATGCCATTCCAGAGGCTCATCCGCCAGGCGAATGCGCAAAAGCTGGTGAATGATTTTCAGATCATCGACCAATAAAACCTTGGGCTTCACGGCACACCTCTGGCAAATTGGCGGACCCGTCACCGCCATCTTTCAGGCCTATCCATTCACCATTGGGAAGGCCTGGCCACTCTCGCCCGACTTAGACATCGGCATTGCAATGGTCGCCCATTCGTTATTTCGCGATTTCAGAAAAGATTGGAGCCAACCCCGAGAATCCTTGGCACCAGACGAGTTTACGGCCGATATTATACGACGGTGCGTGCGGTGATCAGAAGTCGGCGAAAAGGGGCACGCAGCCTCCACCGGCCAAGGGCGGCGAGGTGGGGTTCTTTCGTTGGCGGGGCGGGCAGTGTAGAATGAGGTGGGTGTTTTGGTTTCTCCCGCAAAGGGAATGGACGTTACCACAAGGAAATCGGTTGCATGGCGTTTGGTTCACAATTCAATGAAAATCGTAATCCGCCACCGGAAGCAAAAGCAGGTTCGGAAGATTTGGATCGGGCCGTGGTTGAGGCCATGCAGGGTCTGTCGATTGAGGACCTTATGGCCGAGGCGCTGGCGCGCCCGGAGGGTGTCGGCGGACCGGCTTTGGATCCGAGTCGACCGTTGCGCGGCGGTCGTCCGACCACAGTGCAAGCGGCGGAGGCGGCACCAACGGGCAGGGTGCGGAGTCGCAAAGGCCGTGTGGTGAGTATTCGTGATCGGAGTGTCTTTGTGGACTTGGGGGGCAAGTCGCAGGGGCTGGCGGCACTGGATCAATTTGAATCGCAGCCTGGTGAACCCGCGGTGGAACCGGTGGAAGTGGGGCGGGAGTATGAATTTATCTATACGGGATATGATGCCCGCGAAGGGTTGATTCTTCTGGCCCGCAAGGGGGCCATCAACCATGGCGGGCTGGAGCAACTGCGCGTGGGCGACACGGTAGACGCGATGGTGGAGGCGGCGAACAAGGGTGGACTGGAGATGCGTCTGAAAAATACCCGCGGGTTTATGCCCGCCGGTCAGATTGACATTCGGTTCTGTCCGGATCTGTCGGTTTTTGTCGGCGAGAAAATGCGCTGCCGGGTCATTGAAATTGATTTAAGCGCCAACAAGCTGGTGGTCAGTCGCCGGGAATTGCTGGAAGAAGAGCAAGCCAAACTGCGGGAAAAAGCCTGGGGCGAACTGGCGACGGGGCAAATCCGGGAAGGGCGGGTGTTAAGTGTGCAACCATACGGGGCGTTTGTCGATTTGGGCGGAGTGGACGGATTATTACACGTATCAGCGATGAGTCATAGTCGCGTTTCGGATCCCAACAAGGTGGTGAAGGTGGGCGATGTGGTGCAGGTGATGGTGCTGGCGATTGACGAAGAAAAGCAGCGCGTGTCATTGGGGCTTAAGCAGTTGATGAAAGATCCTTGGTCAACTGTGGCCGAAGATTTTCCCGTAGGCACGAAAGTCACGGGTGTGGTCAACCGGATTTTGGATTTTGGGGCTTTTGTGGAATTGGCCGCCGGCGTGGATGGGTTGGTGCACCTCTCCGAGGTCGCACAGCGGCATATATCACGGGTCAGCGAAGAGCTGCAAGTGGGGCAGAAGATTGAGGCCAAGGTGCTGGCGATCGATCTTGAAAAAAAGCGGATCAGTTTATCCATCGCCCAAGTGCAACGGGAGAAGGGGGCGGCGGAAGCGGTAGCGGCGGGTGGCCAGACGGCCGCGACGGCACCGCCGGAATCGCCTTTGTCGCCAACGGCAGAGGTCGCTGGAAAAAAGCCGGCCAAGGGAGCGCGAAAAGCTCCGCTCAAGGGTGGTCTGTAAGAAATTGGGTTAGAGATCTGAAGGGCATTGGCGTAGCGGTTGCGGGCGTGGTAGGAACGGTAAAGTGCTGCGCGGCGATCAGGCTTGGATGGGCCGGATGGTGGGACCAAAAGCTTGGATTTGAGACCAGTTGACGGACATTGTGAAAAATATTACAATGTTTTATGAGGCTCCAAGGTGATGGCCATGAAACCAGACGAGCCTGATAAGGAATTACCCGCCGGCGGGGCGAAATCCGCCATGGATCGGTTGGAGAAACATGCCGACGCTCGAATGCGCTACGGCTCGTCTCCGGACGGGGTTGAGGGCGGGGCCTCCAGCGTGCGGCGCTTTGCCGGGATGGGGTTTGAATTTCTGGCCGTTATTTTGGTATTCGGCCTGATTGGCCAGTGGGTGGACAAAAAATTTCAATGGCACGGCGTGGCAACCGTAGTAGCAGTAACCATTGCGGCGATTGGCGATCTGTATTTGCAGATCAAGATACTGTTGAAGACGAATCATAAGGACACCAAATTGTCCAGACCCGATCAGGATGGCGATGAATAATTCGCAAAAATCAGAGGCGGTCAGCTCGGCCTGGCTGCGAATCGGTCTTGCGATCACGCCAGTGGCCGCGGTCGGAGGCGTCGTGCTGCTGGCCTTGGCGGCGTTATTTCTGTTGCATCGGCCGCTGCATCTGCGGGAAATGCTCGATGCCGCGGTGGTGAGCGTGGTGGTAGGCTTGTTGGCCGTTGCACCGATGGTGGTCCTGATTGGGCGAAGCGCCATATTATTGCTGCGCTGCGCGGTGCTGGCGAATATGACACGGCTGGTGGGTGTGGCTGTGGGAGCGGTGGTGATTATTGTTTTTTCGCCAGTGCAGTTGCAAAAAACAGTGGTGCTGATGTGGCTGACGGCCTTTTATTTTGTGCTACTCATTGCCGAATCGATGGCGTCGTCGTGGGTCATCAAACATTCGAAGGTGTAGGTTGGCCTGCGGCCGATGAGCCATCAGCAAGCGGTACATTTGACGCGCCGCTGGTCTTGGGGTAAAAGAACCGGCCCGGCGCGGCTGTAGCGGGCTGCAAAGAAACGATGGGCATCAGGCGAGTTGGAATCGGACTATCGAAGTGCTAATGAATGTTGCTATGTCGTTGCCAGCCGGAGTTTTACCGCTCGCCGGCGTGAACGTGCTCGGCGGAACCGTAGCGCACCGCTTATGGTCGCATCCGCTGTTTTACGTCATGGGAAAGCCAGTTTACTTCAGCAGTGATATTTTGATGTTGTTGTTGTCCGCCGGGCTGATGTTGGCCATCTTTCCAACCATGGCGCAGCGTTTGAAAAAGCACCCGGTGCCGACGGGGTTTCGCAACTTTTTTGAGGCGATGCTGGTCTTTCTGCAGCGGGATACGTTTGAGCCGATGTTGGGGAAATGGGCCTCGGTCTTCACGCCTTACTTGTGGACGGCATTTTTCTTTATTCTGTTTGCCGATCTTTTCGGTATGTTACCTGTTGATGAATTGGTGACATTGTTCAATGCGGTGTTTGGTACACACATTCCGGCTTTCTGGGGCGATGCGACGGGCAATTTGACGGTTACTGCGACCTTGGCGGTATGTACGTTTTTGACCGTGCATGTGTCCGGGCTGTCGGCATTCATCCGCCATGCCCGCCGTCGGCATCAGGCTCATGTTCAAGAACATGGCCATGGGCATCATGTGGAAGCTCTGCCGGAAGGCCCCCGGCGGTTCTGGCTGCTGGCGGTGCTGGTGGGAGCAGGCAACTACCTTAAACACCTGGTGCCGCCGGGCGTACCGTGGGTGATTTGGCCGCTGATTTTTGTTTTGGAATTACTGGGTATGTTTGTTAAGCCGCTGGCCTTGTGCATGCGGTTGTTTGCGGTGATGATGTCGGGGCCGTTGGTGGTGGCGGTGTTGGTAAGCATCACGTTTGCGTTGGGTGGGGTTGTGGCGCGGACGACGGCGGCGATTCCAATAATTTTTTCAGGCACCGCGTTTGAGGCACTGCATCTGCTGGAGGCGTTTTTACAGGCGTATATTTTTACGCTTCTAAGCGCTGCCTATTTGGCCGAGGCGGTCTCCCTGGAGCATTAAAAAAGCCAGCAGAGCCGGCCACGGCGCCGTGGCGGCGGGATGAATTCTGGAAGGTTTTCAATAAACAGGAGTAACTACGATGGATACAACAACGACGATGCAGGCAACTCAAGCCGTAGGGACCGCGGGCCAAGTCATGGCGCACGGTCTGGCACATGGTGCCAATTCCATGCATGAACTCACCGAAGCCATTCAGGTGGCGGGAGCCTTGATCGGCGGTGGTGCCGGTGTAGGCGGCGCAGGTGCTGGCGTCGGGGCGATCGGCGGAAGTATGTGTGAAGCCACGGCCCGCCAACCGGAGCTGATTAACGTCATCCGGACGCAATTCTTCCTGGCGGCGGCTATTATTGAAGGCTTCACCTTCCTGCTGCTGGTGCTCGTGATGATCGTGCTGATCCGCAATGG